>JAGVYD010000008.1 GCA_018303405.1 Candidatus Woesearchaeota archaeon
TTTATTATCAGAAAAGAAAAAGTTTATTGCTCGCCTTTGAACTTTGAAATTCATCTCTGGGCTAAAGCCCAGAGGTTTCTTTCAAAGGCTCGCCCTAAAGTAGTTCAATTCCTGAAAATATGGAAAGCATGGAGTTCTGGGTATTGAGCGCGGCGAAATCGCACTTACGGCGGGTGCTGAGTGGCCGTGTCACAGAGATTTTTAAGAAAATCTCGTAAAAACAAGGGAGGCATAAAGCCTGCCAACGCGATTTGCAGTTAATGTTAAAATCGCTATACTTAATCAGATAGAAAACATGGAGTTCTGGGTATTGAGCGCGGCGAAATACCCACAATACTAATTTCGTGGTTGATGGGCGAAACCATCACTGGACACTAGACATCCCGGCGCAGCCTATTTAAGCCCATCTGTCCATTAAATTCTTGAAAAAATTAAGGTGGAGCGTCCTACACCCCCCTTCGCTCTGCCTTATTTTTTTAATTGGGAAAAAAGTATCGAAACATGGAGTTTAGGGGATTGGAGCGTAGCGAAAATCCCTTCAAGACTAATATCGTTGTCAACGGACGAAACCGTTGGAGGTGCATGACCATGGACGACTTGAGCAATGAAACAATAAGCAGGCTGTTTTTCAGGCAGATCAGGGACTTGACCATCAGGACAGTGAGCATGAAAAATTGATTTTCCAGATTAACTGAATAGCGATAATAGCTGATGGAGAAGTAATTCCAATAGGAAAAATGGAGGTGGCTACCATGTACGACGGCTATGAAGATGAAGTGGACTTTGACATATACAATGAAACAGCCAACGAGGAATACCTGGAAGAGGATGGCATATCATCTGCTGAAGAAGGGTTTATGATTGGATATCTTCATATTTGATTTTTTCTTTATTTTTGCTTAACGACGCAAAGCTTAGTATATATGCCACATATACATAATCTATTTAAATCGCCTTGAATTCATATAAGGCATGAAAATCCTCACAATAGATGAGTTTAAGCACTCTAAGAATAATTTTGGCACAGATATCAAGAATGGTGCGGTGTTCATTCATCCGACTGATACGATCTATGGAATGGGATGCAATGCCAGGCTGGCTGAGTCTGTGTTAAGGCTGAGGGAGCTGAAAAAACAGCGTGATAGGCCATTGTCAGTAATTGCCCCATCCAAAGAATGGATTAAGAAAAACTGTGATTCTCCCAACAAAATAGAGATGAGGCGGTGGATTAAGAAGCTTCCTGGCCCTTACACAATAATTCTCAAGCTCAAGAACAAGAGCGTAATTTGCCCGGAAACCAACAATGGGAACGGCACCTTGGGAGTCAGGATTCCTGACCATTGGATAAGCGAAATTGCAAAAAACCTGAATGTGCCCTTGGTAACCACTTCTGCAAATATAAGTGGCAAGGACTACATGACCAACCTGGATGACCTTGACAAGCCCATTGCCAACCAGGTCGATTTCATAATATATGAAGGTGAAAAGGAAGGTCATGCGTCTACTATCATAAATCTGTCAGGGGAAGAGCCCCAGATACGGGAGAGATAAGCTTTTTAAAGTTCTTTCTTATTTATTGTCACATGAAAATCCTCGCATCAGGTGACATACACGGCGACATGTCGCTGGTGAAGAAGCTCGCAGACCGTGCCGAGAAGGAGAAGGTCGACCTTGTCGTGCTTTGCGGCGACCTGACAATGTTTGAGCAGTCAACAAAGAATATAGTGGGACCCTTCATAAACAAAAAGAAAAAGGTTCTTTTGATTCCCGGAAACCATGAAAGCGTTGCAACAACTGATTTTCTTGCGCAGCTCTATGGCGCAACAAGCCTCCATGGCTATTCAATAAAATACAAGGACATTGGGCTTTTTGGGTGCGGAGGGGCTGATATAGGCCCGGTCAGGACTGGAGAGGATGAAATCAAAAAGCTGTTGCAGAGGGCCTATGATGGAATCAAGGGAATGAAGAAGAAGATTATGGTTACCCATGCCCATCCAAGCGGCACAATCATGGAAAAGCTCAGCGATTTTGTGCCTGGCAGCCCAAGTGTCCGCGAGGCAGTTGAAAAATTCAAGCCTGACGTCCTTCTTTGCAGCCATGTCCATGAAGCAGAAGGCATGGAAGAAAAAATCGGCAAGACAAGGGTAATCAATGTTGGCAAGGCAGGCATGATTATAGACCTTTAATGGCATTTTCTTTGAAATTATTCTTGAAGCTAAGGATATGTATTTATAATCTTGGAAACATATTCGGTCATATTAAGCATGCCCGCTGTCAGGAAAAAGAGGCCGGATATTTTGCATAAAAATTTAGTATACAATTATCCCTGAACTTTTCTTGTCTTTATCAGGGTCCTTTGGATCCTTTTTTTGGGAAGGGCTGTAGCTTGCCGAAGAAGTGTCATAAGTCTCAAGAACCGGTTTTTTTGGCCAGGGGTTGTCATCAGAGTCATCCAGGATGCTTTGGGCATTTGAGCTCTGCTGTGCGCCTGGGCTTTCTGCTGCCATGCCTGATGAAGATGCATCCAGGGTAGCAGGATTGTCAAATATCCCCATCATGCCTTCAGCAGGGGCTGAGCTTCCAAAGATGTTGCCCTGATTCACAATATTGCCAGCTTGCCCGCTGGCAAGCTCCTGCAGGAACCTCGCAGCTTTCTTTATGTCTTCCGGAGAGTCCTTTGAAGTGTCAATGATTATTTGCATGGCATGATTGAGCTTTTCGCAGTATAAATAATTTACTCATATCTCAATGCATCAACAGGCTGGAGGCTGCTGGCCTGTTTGGCAGGCATTACACCTGCAGCCATGCCTATCACAATTGCAAAGGCCAATGCGCCAAAAATTAGCCAGGCCGGGAAATATGCCCTCAGGAGGTCAGTGCCCAGGGACTGTGCTGCCACAATCTCAACAAGCTTGCTGATGCCAGTTCCAAAAATTATCCCTATTGTCCCTCCGGCAAGCCCAAGGAAACCAGATTCTATCAGGAAAATTGTCAGGACATCGCTATTCTTGGCCCCGATAGCCTTCATGACACCGATTTCCTTGGTCCTTTCAAGGACTGCAGTGTACATTGTATTTGTGATTCCAATTGCGCCAACAAGCAGGCTTATGGCAGCAATGCCAACAATAACAGCCTGCACTATCCTGAAGATGCTCAAAAAGCTTTCAAGAACCTCCTGGAATGTCTGCACTTCGAAATCTTCCTGCCCTTCGTCCACATCCCTGGATTTTCTCAGGGTTCTTTCAACTGGCTCCACCAAGTCCTGGGGATCAACACCTGAGCTGGCCTTGACATAAACAAAGTCAAACTGGCCTGCAATATCGTACATTTTCTCGATTTGGTCCTGGGTGACATATATGACTGTATCATCAATCTCACTTCCAATCTGTTCCATGAAGCCAACAATTTCTAAGGGGATGTTGTCGACCAGAATCTTATCCCCAAGCCTGAGGTTGCGCTTGAAAATTTGATTGTGGGCATACCGGTAGCCAACAACTGCCTTGCCAGTGTCCGAGCTTTTCAGGGCCCGGCCTGACTCAATTTCAACAACATTCATCTGCGTTACCAGCTCATTCTCTTTTGGAGTCATTGGCATGCCATAAACCAGGCTGACATACTGGTCATCGTCAAATTCAATTATTGCTGTATGGTATAGAAGGCCGATTGCGGTGTCCACGCCCTTGGTTTTTTTAATCTGGTCAATATCTTCGTCAGTAAGCTTCGAGGGGCTTGTCCCGACACTGCCAAACCCGCCGCCTTTTGGCTGGATAATGAGCTTGTCCGCGCCAAGGCTTTGGAATTCATCCTGGATTGCTTTTTGCAGGCCCTGCCCCAGGCTTATTAGGGACACAACAGCAGCAATGCCCACAAAGATTCCGACCATGGTAAGCCAGCTTCTCATTTTCCTCTTCTTGATGTTCTTGAACCCATAGGTGATATAATCAATTATCATTTTGACCTCAGCGCCTCAACTGGCTGCAGTTTTGATGCCTGCATTGCAGGGAGTGTTCCCGATACCATGCCAACAATGAATGAGAACGCAAGTGCGCCTGCAATCAGAATCGGGGAAAAATTTGCCTTGAGGAGAAGGTTCCCCCAAACATAAACAGCAATTAATTCAACCATCTTGCTCAACCCCAGGCCAAGCATTATGCCGATGGTGCCACCCACCAGCCCTAAGAATCCCGACTCAATCAGGAAAATAAGCAGGATATCAGAGTTCTTTGCCCCAATTGCCTTCATGACCCCAATTTCCTTGGTTCGTTCAAGCACAGCAGTGTACATTGTATTCATTATCCCAATGCCACCTACCATCAGGCTGATTCCGGCTATGCCTACGAGCACTGCCTGGACAATGCTGAGAATTGTGTTGAGCGTGTTGAGAAACTGGTCTGGCGTGGAAACAGTAAATCCTTCCTTGTCTTTCTCTTCATTGCGATGCTTGCGCAGGGTTTTCTTTATGTCATCAGCCACAGCCTTCATGGCAGCTCCCTTGTTTACCTCAGCCACAATTAGGCTCTCTTCATCTATATTCCCGGTAATCTCCCGAAACGCATCTTCATTTGCAATGAAAGCAAGGTCAATCATGGGCAGGCCTTTCTTTTCCATTACCCCGACAACTTCAAATTGATAGCCATTGATTTCCAGCTTGTCACCAACCACAATCCCTTTCCCAATTATATTCTTCTTGGCGTAGTCATTTCCCACTACAATCTTGTATTTGTCACCCTTGTTCAAGAACCGCCCATCTTCCACAGTGGGCTTGACAACTTCAAGCACAAGCGCCCTTTCCTGGTAGTCCGAGGGGATATCAGCCATGAAGACAAAACTGCGCTGCTCTTTGAAGAGCACATTCACGGCCTTGATCATTCTTCCGCCTGCGCGGTTCACCCCTGGCACTTTCTTGACAGCCTCCAGGTCAGACTTGGAGAGTGGCTCAACAACATTGCTTCCCGGGGGGCCCAGTGTCAGCCCCCTGGCCTGGATTGTAATCTTGTCAGAGCCCAACGCCGCAAATTGAGAAGTTATGGCCTCTTTCATGCCTTGCCCCAGGCTGATAAGGCTAACAATAGCGGCGATTCCAATAAAAATGCCTATCATGGTGAGCCAGGTCCTAACCTGTCTCACCCTCAGGCTTTCTACGGCCAGGCTGAAGTAATCCCTTAGCATGGATCACTTCCCTACTTTTTCTTCTTCAGCTTTCTGTAAACCAGGAAGCCAATGATGACAACAACTGCCCCAATCAATATTGGAAGTGCATTGCTTTTCTTCTCAAGGCCCATCTTTTGGGCATCCTCGGATGAAAAAAGCTTGACCTCCAGCTTCAGGTCTTCATAATAGTCATTGTTGTTTACGTCCTTGTACTCAAGGTGTATTGGAAGCATCACGCTGTCCTGTACGCTGTCTTTCACATATATCTTGTAGCTCAAAGTCTCATAGTCGTCTGAGTCTATGTTGCCGACGTACACTTCCTTTGGTGAAAGCACATCATAATCGCCTGTAGGGTCAAGAGTTGCATACAGGAATTTGATCTGGTTAAGGCCCTTGTTCACAAATTTCACAATTACCTCGCCGCTCATGCCTGCCTTATAGACTTCTGAGCTTTCCATCTGGCCAATCAGTTCAGGGCTGTCGCCAATCATGATGCTGATGTAATTCTGCTTTGTATAATTCCTGTTGGAGGGGTCTGTATATGAATATGTGACAGGAATCTTGTATACTTTTGACGCTGCATCCGAGTCGGCAACCAGGTTAAAGGTTGCAGTTACGCGCTCACTTGGCTTAACCAGTGGGAAAACAAGCTCATTTGTTGATGACAGGGGTGACAGGGGCAGTTCAGTAACGCTGATGGAAGTTGAAGTTGAGAGGATTGACACAAGGCCCAGATTTATTTTAAGGTATCTCACTGGAAGCTTGGCAAGGTTGTCAAATCCAAGGTTCAGTTTTACCTGGTCTCCTGGCCTTACAAGCTCTGGTTCAGTTGAGACAGATTGCAGTGTTACAATCACTTCCTGCTGCTTGAGAACTACAGTGAAGGGGTCAATCTTTTGCCAGGCACCGTCTTTTATCTTATATCTTAGCTCTATATCATAAGTTCCGGGCAGCGCATTGTCATCTGCCTTCAGGTTGAAGTCGATAAATACAGCCTCATTGCCTTTCTGCCTCGGGCTTATGCTGGCAATTGATTTTATCGCTGAATCCTCATAGATTGAAAATGGATATTCCGGAAGCATCTCCACCTGGAGATCCTTGGCTTCACCCAGCCCTATGTTCTCGATTTTGAACCGTGCCTTTAGGAAATTCCCAGGCTCTGCAGGATCAGGGTCCTGGCTCAGGAATGTCACGCTGATTTCAGGTGATGTGAAGGACTGCGCACTGGTAAGCCCTGTTCCCAGCATTATTGTCAGCAAAATTACCGCATAAATCATTTTTTTCATAATAATCCCTCCGAGCTTGATAAGTCAATGCCTGCCATTGGTTATTTGTCTCCGTTGTTCAGGCTCTTGACAATTTTTCCATCCTTTAGGTATTCTATTTTCCTGGCTGATTTTGCCAGCCTTTCGTCATGTGTGACCATGATTATGGTCTTTTTCTGCTTCTGGTTCAAATCCCTTAGGAATTCCATGACCATTTGGCCTGTTGTGCTGTCCAGGTTTCCGGTTGGCTCATCTGCCAAAATGACTTCAGGGTCATTTGAAAGGGCCCGCGCAATGGCAACCCTTTGCTGCTGCCCGCCTGAAAGCTCTGTTGGCCTGTGGGTCATGCGCTCTCCCAGCCCAACGAGCGTCAAAAGCTCTTCAGCCCTCTTTATCCTATCCTCGCGTGATTTTCCCTGGAATATCATGGGAAGCATCACATTCTCGAGCGCAGAAAGGGTATTAATAAGATTGAACTGCTGGAATATGAAGCCAATTTTCTTGCCTCTAATCTGGGCGAGCTCTGACTCTTCAAGGTGTGAGATATCATGATGCTCCAGGATTATTCTTCCTTTGGTGGGGATATCAAGGCAGCCTATCATGTTTACAGCCGTGCTTTTGCCAGACCCACTGGGCCCCATAACGCTGACAAAATCACCTTTTTTGATTACCAGGTCTATTCCCCTGAGGGCGTTGACCTCCACTTTTCCCATCCTGTAGATTTTCCAGACATTTTCGAGTTTTATTATTGTGTCGCCCATTGCAGTTGCCCGTTTTATAAGCCCTACAGCTTCCTAAGCTCTTTTATGGTGCTGGTCAGTATGCTGCCTATTTCTTTTTTTCGTTTCTTCATCCGGCCTGATATATATAATCCCCAAATCTCCTTCTTGAGTGCAAGCACTTCCGGAACCATGCCTTTAAAATATCTTTGAGCTATTTTTGGTCCATGGACCTCTTCCAGGAACCCCATCATCATGGCTTTCCCTTCATCACTGGACATTGACTGGTAAATATCCAGCTTGGCCTTTAGGGAAGCCACCATTTGCTGCTTTCTTCTTTCGTTTTGCGAATGATATTTTTTACCTGCCTTGGTCAGGGAATAAATCTTCTGGCGCCTGTCCAGTTTGACGCTGACCAATCCTGTCTTTTTGAGCTCGGCCAGCATTGGATAAACAGAGCCTGCACTTGGCTTCCAGCATCCTGACATGCTTTCTATCCTTTTTATTATTGCATATCCTGACATGGGCTTCTCAGATAGAAGCTTGATTGCCATGATTTTAAGGTGGCCTAGCATTCAGATTCCCCGTGCAGTTATTCTTATATGAGTTGGTATTGCTGTATATCTTATTAGATATATCGGCTCCGATATAAGGTGATGATTGCCCTTTTATAAAGATTTTGATTAATGGGGCCTTGTCCGAAAAGTGAGTTTGGGCATCAATTTTGCGAAGCCCATTCCCGTGGGGATTATGCATTTTTCGGGGTTGCAGAGGGGAAAAATGCAATTCGCGGGAAGCTGCAATGCTGAGCAGATGCCCAAACCGGGCCGGAAGGCGAGTTTTCGGACAAGGCCGATTAATGGGCAATGATACCTGGTCTGATGCCCTGCAGCCAGAATGCCCAAAGGGATATCTTTATAAGAATGTATTATCAACCGGCTTGCATGGAGAAAAAAGGCCCAAACAAGGTATTCAATGTCCGGACTTTTATGGTCTGGTTTTTCATCATCATCATGAGCTTCAGCATAGGTGGCTTTCTTTTTAACAATGGCGCTGGAAATACGAGAAGCGTGAAATACAATGGGTTCAATATTTACACAGAGGGGAGTGTCTGGCTTGCGAAGGTAAATGGCCAGACCGTGCCGTTCCGCTACCTTCCAAGCGACCTCGAGCCCATCTCAGTCGGCCAGGATGTGAAAGAAAAACTGCAGTGGAAGCCGGCAGTGTATCTTACTTTTGACCCCCATGGAGAAGATCTTGGGATAACAGAGATAACAAGGCTGAAGTTCCAGGAAGACTTCGGAAAATTCCTCAGCACCAGGGTTATAAACGGTGTGGATGAGGCGAATCCAACATATAATTTGCCTGTTATTACATGTCAAAATGCAACTGGCGCCCAGCCCGTTATCTACTTGTTGGGGTCGAATGACACCGCATTGGAGGAAACCGGGGGCAGGATTTACTCTGATGGTGATTGTATTATCATGGAAGGGCCAAGCGGCTTTTTCCTGGGCTTAAAGGACAGGCTCATGTATGTTATGGTAGGCATCATGAATTAATTGGCTGGTGGATGATATGGCAGATGATAATAACACTGCGGTTGCAGGACTGGATGAGAAAAGCATAAACAAAAAGCCACACAGCGTGAAAAAAACCAAAACCGGCAATGCAAATAAGGCATCATCCTCAGGAGCAAAACAAAAACGCCTGGGCAAGAAAAAGCAATCTTCTTCCGGAAAGGCTATCCTGGCAGTTATCGCATTTTTTATCCTGATGTTTTTGGCTGTTTTCCTGATCCGGTACATGGGAAGCTCGAATGAAGACCCTGAACAGATTTACCAGGATGTGCTGCAGGGCGACCATTCAGATGATAATTATGTTTACAACGGATTTGTCTTCATCAAGTACAACAACCTGTCATACACAAAATTGCAAAGCGGTAATACCATATTTACTGTCCCGTTCAGGTTTGGGCCGCGGGAAGTTGAGGATGTGGTCATTGAAGGTGATGTGCTGGAATTCGGAAGGATTGTTGTGGGCAATTACAGCAGGCAGGTTTACATAACCTTTGACCCTGCAGAGCCTGACCTGAAATATGTTGGACTGGCAAATGGGGAATTGAGCCTGAATGTTGTGAAAACACTCGGCATCACTCCAACAGCAGCATGCACTCAGAATTTTACAGGCTGTGGAGAGGCCCCAATTATGCAATGCAATCCAGAAGGGGAGCCTGTAATCTATCTCAGCCAGGAAGAGGGCCCAAAAGTTACAGTAGATGGGAATTGCCTTACCGTGCAGGGGAAGGGGTTTGACCTTGTGAAGGCAACGGACAGGCTGCTTCTTACCTGGTACAGGATTGTTGATAATTGAGAAAACTGCAGGCATTTCCCGCATAATCCTGGTTTTGATAAATTCCGGCACTGTACAATATATAAGTTTTGCTGCCAAAATGTGAGCATCTTGTGCAAATCTATGCAGCAATTTTCGAGGTTCCAGATAGAAAATTGCAATTTATCAAATTCTGAGACATGCGAACCGGCAGCAAAACCGGACCGATAGGCGAGATTTTCTACAGTGCCATAAATTCCCATAGAATTATAAATAGTTTTCACATTGCGTTTATGCCATGGAACACTATTATTCTGAAAAGCAGGCTTCGCCCTTGAACCTGAGGAAGATAAAGGCAAGGCTTAGGGGGAATGAACTCGGGTTTTATGCAGGTGCGGGTGTGTTCTCAAGCAGCAGAGTTGACAGGGGAACAGAAATTTTGGTGGACTATTCAATTCTGAAAGACGGCCAGAGAATACTCGACTTGGGCTGCGGCTATGGCGCTGTTGGCCTTTCTGTAGCCAAGGCCTTCCCAAATGCCGAGATTGTCATGACCGATGTGAACGCAAGGGCTGTTAGCCTGGCAAGGATGAATGCTGAAATGCTCAAGCTGAAAAATGTGCATGTAGTGCAGGGTGATTTGTTTGTGAATGTCACTGGGAAATTTGATGTTATTTTGCTGAATCCGCCCCAGTCAGCAGGCAGGGAGCTATGCTATGCAATGATGGGGGGGGCGCATGAAAGGCTTTCCAAAGGCGGAAGCCTTCAGTTGATTGCCAGGAATAAGAAAGGAGGAGAAATGCTGGGCAAAAGGATGATGGATATTTTTGGCAACCTCAGGATAATTGTCAAAAAATCAGGCTATTGGCTTTATTGCAGTGAATTATGAAAATTGTGGCCTGATAAAATAGCGGGGATTTCTGCACAATAAGGGGGTTTACAGGAAAAAATATTTAAAATGCAGGAACTTATACAGTACAGATTATATAGCGCAAATAAAACATTTGGGTGCGGGGCTAAAATGGACATATTCAGGCACAGGGGAATGCTCTTCCTGATTGGTATGATGCTTGCCTTTACAGTGGTTTTTTTCCTTGCATATTCTTTTAACAGGATGCAGAAGCCGCTTATAAGCATAGGGCTTGATGCTGAGACCGTGAACTGGGTCGTCATGCTGATGTCAGTAATTGCCATTGCCCGGACAGTTGTTCTTATCAGGGGTGTTGATGTCTTGGCTTCCGACAGCAATTGAATTTTGGCGGCTTTGGCAGAAATTTGAATGGCTGAAATTGTTCATTGGATGATAAAATTGCGCTCAGATTTCTTCAGTTTCTTTTCCCGTATATGCAACCAGCCTTATTCCAAGGCCCAGCTTCAATGCTGCGGAGAGGACTGCCATATGTTCCTTCCCGGTTCCTGAAATAAGGTTGATGGCGACCTCAGTGTCGAAAATTTTTCCATCCAGCTTGCCCTTGACATGCTCGACCATTTGCTTTAACGGCATTTTTAGGTCAACCACGATAAATTCATGCGGCTTGTCCACGGGAAACTTGCCCTTGAAGAATTCGCTTGTTACAAGATACACTTTTTCCCATTCCTGGCTTGCAAGCAATTTGGCAACATGGGCCCATGTTCCTTTGCCCGTTCCCAGGGAAATTATCAGGTTTGTCATGCCAAAAAGAAATTTTCTTGATATATAAATTTAAGTATATCCTGTATCATGCGTCCAATATTATGCAGCTGATTTCAGAAATCAAATTCTTTTCTGGATGAAT
Organism: Candidatus Woesearchaeota archaeon; assembly: GCA_018303405.1. Lineage (NCBI taxonomy): Archaea > Nanobdellati > Candidatus Woesearchaeota > Candidatus Woesearchaeota archaeon. Next base: position 11,239 of record JAGVYD010000008.1, read on the forward strand.
CCCTCAAAAGCGTGTCGGCTGAAGTGGAGCCCTGGATGACAAGTGACATTTTGTTGCAATTTGGGCACACTTTCGGCACGCCATGCTCCTTTTTTCTGCTGAATTTGAATTTGCAGTGCTGGCAAAAATACTTGACTTCTTTTTTGGCTTCCAGCGGATCAGTGAATTCCAGCTTGAATTTTCTGGGGTCGGCATATTTGCTGCCGTCCCTGGGCATTTTTTTGGCAGCAATCTTGATTTCATAGCATCTCCCGCATATTAGGTCAGAGCCATTCATGTCGTACTTCATGTCACGGACAGGGGTTTTGGTGTTGCAACGCTTGCATGCTATCAGAATATCCTGGCTGCTCATGTTTTCAGTCAAGGATTTAGGATATATAAAGCTATCCAATGCTAAGGCTCTGTAGAAAGTCTTAAATAAAAACAGCCCCTCATCAGGGCGTTAGCCCTGAGTTGGGGCAGGGCAGAGGTGCGACTCTGCCATGGAAAAGGAAAA
>JAGVYD010000010.1 GCA_018303405.1 Candidatus Woesearchaeota archaeon
TCAAATTATTAATATTTAAATGAATTTATCATGCAAAATATGTAAAAAATTACACTTAATACAAAATAAATTACAATTTATGACGATTTATTAGTATATAATCTCAAAAAAATTTGATTTATTAGCAAACATACTAAGAAACTATTACTTAATTACTTAAATAAATGCTATTAATACTAAATAATCTATATATTAATAGATAAATATATTATAAAAATTACATATAAATTTAAATAAATCAATATTTATAATAATTATATAAATTATTAGGAAAAAGTTATTTTAGTTATTTTCATATTAACTAATATGAACCAGAAGCCAAATGCCTTTCAATGCACCAATAAAAATATAAAGCTTTATCCACATTGTAGCTGGATGGAGAATAAAGCTCCAGGAAAAAAAGAGGATTTTCGCCTGTACCTGTACCCCCTTCTTGGCATACTCATAATGATTGCTGCGCTTATTATACTGGGCATAAAAAATCCAGGCCACATCTCCCCGGACAGATGCGTATTGCAGTTTGGCCTCAACTGCAAAAGCCATGCCATTGACTATGTTTCCAGCTCAGTTTCGCTGACACTCCAGAATGAGATGGGTGAAGGAATAGCCATAACTGAAATCTCCATTATTGGTGATAATTTTGACGGCTGCAGCATAAACACAAGCCATTACCCATTAAACAGAATCTCCAAGGAAAAGGTTGCATGGCACATTCCCAATGATAAGGAGGGCGATGTAATTGTCCACTGCCGGAAAATCATTCCAAGCGACTCGAAAATCCACGGCACAATTTTCATCAAATGGTCCATTGACGATGCAAATGACCTTTTCACCCACACGATTAGGGGCGAGCTGCTGGCGCCTGCGCACGCTGGCGAGGAATCCTGCTGCTGCAATTTGAGGCCGATGGGAGCCGGATACAGCGCATGGATTGAACGCCGGGATTGCACGAATGCAGGATTGTCATGCACAGGGGGAAACTTCCATTCATGCCCGGTGATGCAGGATGAATGTTGTAATGACAACAACCTGGTTTTCTGGGGCGGTTACAACTGTTCATTTGGCCTTGCCGAGAAAATACCCGAAGAAATATGCATGAGGTAAATTTGCAATTATTTTTTGCTCTGAATTTTTTTATTTGCTCAAGGCTGTCTTGCAATCGTTCTTGTACTCCTCTGCAGCGTCGCATAATCTAATATCGCCGGTTTCCATTGCCAGTTGCGCAAAGCACAGCCCTTTCAGCACTTGCAGATTTCCGCACAGCGTTGGATCCTTGTTCTTGTTTGCAATTCGCATGATGCATGCATCTCCAAGGTCTCCTCCATACCTCTTGCATTTTTCAGTATTTTGCTCCAGCACACCCTCGCAATAATTTGATAGCTGGCCTGCATTTTCACATGCAGCCAGGTCTTGCCTGTCAAGCGCATTTCCGAGTGAATTAATCTCACTGTTGGAAAATTCATAATCAATGTTTAATGCTTTCTCTGGGCCGCCGATAAATCTGTAAACCAATAATGAAAGCAATCCAACAACTGCAATGATGGCCGCTGCAACAAGAGCGTAAGAAACAAATTTCCCCCTGTTGATATGCTTCAATGCTTCCAGGATTTCCTCCTCGAGATATCCTGCCGCAACCAGCTTGCTGACTATGCTGTAATCATCAAAGCCTTTTCTCTTTTCAGCCTTTACATAGTCTAATAGTTCGTCTTTCATCATCCATCATGTCTCTTGTCATAATTCCTTTCATCATATGCAATTGTAAAAAGTGCACTGTTTCTCGAAAATCCCATCATGCCCTGGGTCGCATTTTCTGCCATTTGGAACAAGGCTGCATCCGCATTTGTATGTAAGTCCTGGTGACATTTCAACAATCGGAGTTCCATCCGGGCATTTCTGGCAGGAGCCTTGGCAATAGACTGATGGCGGGCCAGGAGAATACCATCCCGATGGGCGCTCATCACATTCTGTGGATGCCCCGCATCCCTGCTCGCAATTTCCATCAGAGCCAAGCACAGATGTGCATGGTTCGCATCCGTCCCCTCCTGAGACACTTGCATCATCATCGCATTTTCCAGACGGGGAAAATATCCCATTAACTGGGCTGCAGCTTCTTCCGGAATGGGAGTCACACTCGCTCTCGCTCCTGCAATGCCATACCGGGCTTCCGCTGACAGACACATCTATCAGGATATTTCTATTGGCTGCTGGCCCAGGCTCACAGCACTTGTTGCTTGCATCACATAATCCGTCCTTGGAAAAGGCGCCGGGCTCCGGCGTGGCATCACAGGCATTTGTAATATACGAATTGCAGGTATCCCAATAATCATTTCCAGTTGGATTGTAGGCAATAGGCTCAACTGTTGTGCAGTCCCATTCCCCGCTTGCGGACTGCCGTGCGCAAATCCCATCCTGCCCGGCATCCGCGTCAACATAGCATGCCTTGCCGCCAAGATTCCCGGGATACCATTTTTTGCCGTCGCAATAATATTTTGAGCCGCTGACCTCTATCTCTTCACAGGACCTGCCAGGGTTGCAGTCCTTCCTGACTCCATTATCGCATGCAAACCCCCCGAGGGGAGTCACCCAATCATCAAATCCAGGAGCATCGTCCCCGCAGCATTTTGCCACAGGGCCTTCTTTTATCCATTCAGTCCCTGAGCAAGCATTACAAAACGCTTCATTGGTATCAGGGTCTGCCCAGCCTGTCCCATCGCACACAGCTTGCATTCCGCCAACGATTGTGCAGGTATCTTGGCCTAGGCATCTGCCAGTCCCGTCAGAGCAATCTGTTGGGGAATCACAGCAATAATCCGCGCCTGCGCATGCCACATAGCCGCTGCTGCATGATTTTGGATATTCATCAGCATCATCTCCACAGCAGCTTTTTTGAATGTCTGAAACATATTCTCCGGCAGCTTCCCCCTGCCCTCTGAAAATCCATTTTGTTCCCTGATTCAGGTCAGCTGACCCGGCACAGGCCTGGCACACATTTTGCCCATCATCAATATCTATATAAGTGAACCAGATCCCATCCTCCCTGTTCGGCGCGGCTCCAGGTGTCCTGTACCCTGAATAATTCCTGGATGTGCAATAGTTTATGTTTGGCTCGTCCGGCCGATATGTTGGGCTTGCATCCCTTGCCGAATTTGCATAATGTGAAAAGCATTCCCCGTCGCACCATGTATTGAAAGTCGCAAAATTATTTACAGGGTCCGGGACTTCTGTGGCTACCCTTGCCCATCCGGGTATTCCGGTTCTCAATGCCTCTGGGGGATTGTGGATTGAGTATCCATAAACCATATCCTCTGCTGGCAATTCACTTAAGCCAGGGAAATCAATTTGTGGAATATGCAAATCATAGGAATCTATTTTAACACAATTGATTGGGTTGGTGCACCCGTCAATCCAGCATCCGGCCTGGCACAAATAAGTGCCATCGTCCACATCATACCTTTTTCCATCTTTGTCTGACAGTCTCCAATGGTTGTTGCATACACCGTCGGCCCAGGCTGTTTTAAGGTAATCTTTCTCAAATGAATAATATAGTTTCAGTGCTCCCAAGTCAAATGACCAGTAATGCGCATTGCATCCCGGATTCGCAGAAACGTCCCACTGTCCGCATGGCGTAACACCATCAGCCTTGAAGCCATCCCTGCAGTTCGGGCTTAATGGTGGCCCAAAGCATGTTTCATCTTCCCCTTTGCCTTCATCCCTGTCAGGGCAGGAATCCTCTATTATCCAATCGTCATTAACATTATCCCCTGTGCAGGCATTTCCTCTTTCTCCTGAGCAGGACTGAGTTACTGTCCTTCTGAAAACATCGTTGTCTGTTGTATCATAATGCGCAGGATTATCATGCCAGGCCTGGTCGTGCCAAACTACGCCGGGTGGGAGATTTGGCGTAACAAATATGCTATCAGCATCTTCAATATTCCCATCGGCATCATCTTTTCTTGCCAGGGTGGCTGGATAATGCTCTACGCCTGTTTTTGGCTTGTAGGCAACTGACTCATAATGGAAACATTCTGTTGTAGAGCTGGACAAATCATAAGAGAATGGAGTATCCGGAGTGCCATCACAGCATGCGTGATTGGCCTGGAACGGGTCAGGATTATTTCCATAATCTGCACTTGAAAATCCAGGTGAATCCATTGCACTCCAAAACACCCCATTCAAATTCATGTTATTATAGGGGTATGCGGGAGCCGGGTCGCTGTGAGGCACGCATTCTTTGACATCAACATCCAGGGTTTGCTGGGACATCGATCCTGTGCACATTCCCTGATTTTCAACGGTAAGCGTCAAAGTATGGGCGCTTGGCGTATCAAAGGCAAATCCCAAATCGCCTGCTGCCTTATTGACCTTGTTTATGTCAAAATGGCATTCAGTGCAGGCAAGCTCATTCAGCAGCCCAAGGTAAAGGCCTTCTGCTGTCCCTTCGCCAGAATAAAGCGTGTTTCCTGTTACACTGCCAAAGACCCTTGAATACACGCTTGTGGATTCCTGCGCATCGCTCCAGTCATAAATCTTGTCCTGGCATAATGCGGTGGTTCCTCTTGAATCCAGGAAATACGGGTCTTCAATTGAGCCAACCCAGTTGGGGATGTCATCATATGGATTTTCACCGGATGCAGTTATCGCTTCTGTGTCATAAACCAAAATCCTTATGTCCTGCCAGTCAGAGTATTTTCCGTCTGACACATTCACCCTTACAACATGCGGGCCGAGCTCAGAAGCATCAGTAATGATTGTCACCTTGCCAGTTTCATTTCCAAGATAATAATCAGCATTGCTGTTTGTCCAGTTATGGCCATTCAATGTTGATGATGTGGCATTAACAAAAACGCATTTTTCAGGATACCATGTGCAATTTTCATTGGTTCCGCTCCAGAATGCATATGCATCCCAATCCCAATATTCAACATAATCTTCCCTCCATAAGGAATAATTGAAGCTCAATTCATCTTCATCAGGGTCAAATGCAACAGGCATTAATGTTATCGGCGTTCCTGCGGCGACAAAGAAATCATAGCCCATGCTGGAATTTGGATAGGTGAAGTGCGGCTTGCCGTGGACAATCTGGTTGCGGTATAGATTTTCATCTTTTGTCATGTAATCAAGGCTCGGCCACCTGTTCTGCCTCGCAAACTGGAAAACTAACTCCTTGTTGTTTTCATTGGAATAAAGCAGGTCCTTTATGACATAGACATCAAAGTCATTGCCTGGCACAATCTTGACATCAAAGTTGTCATAAAGCTCAGTCTTCAATTCATGGGCCAGGTCCACCCCCAGGCTCGCGCTGTCTTTTGTTGTCCACCAGTCAACAACATCCCTTATCAGCCCGAGCCGTGCATATTTTGAAGCCCTGAAATCAACCATCCGCGTGATGGGCGGTCTTCCCTCAATGGTTATTGTGACAGGGAACATGATATTTACTGCAACATCATTCTCAGCTATTGTGACATTTGCCAATGGCATTTCCTTAGTTATGTTCTGGCCGAGGAGTATTGAGATGCCGGTAAAATTGACGCAGTCATAGCTGTAATTGGCAATGTAGCTTTCCAGCTGTTCCTTGAATGTGGGCCTGAGCTTTGCCTCATTTGTATCGCCCAGGGCAAAGAATCTCTTCTTGCCATAGGACAATGTCTGCAGGTAATTATACCCCTGCACTTTTGCAGACGCAGGAACGCATCCGCTGTAGCCCGGACTGCCCGTGGTATGCCCTGAGACCACGCTTTCCCACATGAAATAGCATGGGTTTGTAGGCAGGACATTTTCAGATGGTGAGCACCTGCCTCCCAGGAAGGCTGGGCTGTTGCACGGATAGCCGGGCAGCGATGAATATTTTTCACCTGCCAAAATAGTATCCAGGTTGCTGGTGACGAGCACGACCCTGTTTCCATTGTAATTCACATATTGCGGGTCGCTGACTCCTGCAATTTTTGGGATTGCGCTGCCTGGCTGGTCAGAATAGATCACGCCTCCCTGCTCACCAAGCAGCAATATCCCGGATTCCAATGCATCATTGACGCACGCTGATACATAGGCCTGGACTGGCGTGTTTTGAATCATGTCAGAATAAACCCTGTCAATCCTTTTCAGGAATTGCTTGTCAGTCATATAATTGTTGAAATAAAAGACAAAGCCAAAGCTGCTTAAAAGCACGATTCCAACTATAATGAACAGCGTAAGCTGGCCTTTTCTGCCGCGCTTTCCCCATCCACCCCTCTTTTTTTCTCTCATTTCCACCTACGGCAGAGGCATTTTGTAAATTTCCTCCACGACATTGCTAAGCTCCATCTCTTTTATTATTCCGGCAAACCCAGTCCTTAATTTTCGTATGAACAAATTGAGCTCGTCCTGGTTTTGCGCGATTATCTTCACCATGTAATCGCTGCTGCCTGAAAGGAATTTCACTTCAACTGCTTCCCCTGATGATTTTAGAAATTCCCTAAGCTGTTTTTCCTTTTCCGCGCTAAAATTCTGGAGATTGAGGATGAGTATGCTCGCCGCGGCAAATCCAAGCTGCTTCATGTCAATATATGCATTAAACCGCAGCAGCCCATTTTCCTGCATTTTCTGGATCCTGTAAGCCACGCTGTCCCTTTTAATGCCAGTTTCCCTCGAGATATCAGCTATGCTTTTCCTGGCATCGTTAAACAAGATTGAGAGAATCTTCCTGTCTTTGCCGTCAAGCTGGCTACTGCCCGCATTTTTGCTATCTTTTTCCACATTCCTGCTTGCTTTTCTCGCCACTTTTGGACACTTTACGTATTTATTATACTCTTTTTCCTTATTTTAAGTAAATTAATATATAAATATTTCTTTATTTAAGTATTAAACTCCAAGAAAATACCAATCTTTTGCCAATATACCATACAGTACTCTCAAGTATAGCCGGTCTGCAAATCGAAGAAACAAACAGAATTAAAACAGGAAAGAAAAAATTACTTCTCTTCCTCCTCTTCTGGCCCGTAAGATGGCACTGCGCTCTTGCTGATTATTGCTATGTCGCCAATGCTCTTGACAAGCTCGTGCGGCACAATCACGCCTTTTGCGCTGCCAAGCACCTTGCTCAGGAAGGAATTCTTTGTTGCCCTGACTCTCCAGCCATTAACCTTGTTGTGGCTGATAATAACTTCCTCCACGTCCCCAAAATAGTCGCCATCATCAGTGAAAACCTTCATGTCATATGTCTCGGTAATTTTTTTCATTTTAAGCATAGTCTCACTCCTTCGCCTCATCAGCATTCCACAGGCATTGCACATCCTGCCGGTTGCCGCTTATAAGTCACATCCGATTAAAACCTCTGTCATATTTAAACTTTTTGATGCCCCGGGCTTTGCCCGAAAAGTTAGTTTGGGCATCAATTTTGCGAAGCCCATTTTCGGAGGGATCAAGCATTTTTCGGGGTTGCAGAGGAGAAAAATGCAATTCGCGGGAAGCTGCAATGCTGAGCGGATGCCCAAGCCGAGCCGGAAGGCGAGTTTTCGGACAAAGCCGATGCCCCGGAGACTGCAAACTACCCGCACTTTAATCCTAAAGCTTAGATTTTTAACTGGCTTCACTCTCTATTGCCCATGCCAAGCCACAAAACAGACAAGGCAATGCCGGCAACCATCCACATAATTGGCACTTCGCATATTTCCAGGCAGAGCATGAAGGAGATAGGGCAATATATAGAGGCGGAAAAGCCAGGCCTTGTGGCCATTGAGCTGGACCACCGCAGGTTTCATGCTCTGCAGCAGAAAAATCGCAAGCCCGGGCTTAGCGGCATCCCTAAAATCGGGCTAAAAGGATTTGTATTTGGCATGCTTGGATATTGGGCGGAAAAAAAGCTCGGCGAGGCAGTGGGCGTCAGCCCGGGGAGCGAAATGCTGCACGCAATTAAGCTGGCTAAAAAGCACCAGCTCAGGATTGCCTTCATTGATCAGGACATTGAAATCACCCTCAGGCGGCTTTCAGCGGAGCTTACCTGGCGTGAGAAATGGAATTTTCTTGTTGACTTGTGCAAGGGCATATTCTCCGGCAAGAAGCAGATGAAAGAACTGGGCATGGAGGGGTTTGACCTCAATAAAGTGCCTGACAAAGTCCTAATTGAGAAGCTCATGGCCAAAGTAAAAGAGAGGTATCCGTCTATATATAAAGTGCTTGTCAAGGAAAGAAACACCATCATGGCAAGGAATATTATGACATTGGCCTCATTCAATCCTGGGATGAAAATACTCGCAATTGTGGGCGCTGGCCACGAAGACGGGATTAAGGAAATCATCCGCAAAAGCAGCCATGGCAAGATTGACTACACCTTCTCAATTGATGTGGCAGGGCAGAAAGTTTCGCTTGGATAACCCATTGCATAATCCATAGCAAAATTATTATACTATATATTGATTAAAAGGAGTTCATGGGAGCATATATTGACAGGGTAAAGAGGCATTTTAGCTTCAGCCCAGCTGAGCTGCAGGGCCTGGCAATAGTCTGCCTTGTGGCAGCATTTGTATTCGCATTTGACGACGGCCAGCCAGAATTCAACCTTACCCACTGGCTCACAAATTTTTTGGGCGTGCTAATCCTGGTCGCGATTGTGTTTTTTCTCCATGAATCCGCGCATAAATTATGGGCGCTTGCAGCAGGCTACAGGGCTGAATTCAAGATTTGGCCCTATGGCATTGTCATTGCCTTCATGGCAGCCTTTCTTTCCAATGGCAGGTTTTTTTTCCTCGGGCTTGGCGGAGTCTGGGTAACAGACATGGCCGTGCACAGGCTGGGCGCCTTTAGGTATGGATTGAGCACATTCCTTTCAACATGGATTGCATTTGCCGGCCCGCTTTTGAATCTTGCACTGGCTTTCATATTCCAGCCAATACACCTTGCGACTGGGAGCGCAATGGTCGGAATGTTTGTGAAAATCAACCTGTGGTATGCAGTAACATCAATGATTCCAATCCCTCCTTTGGACGGGGCAACTGGGTTTTTTGGCGGCCGCTCCACATTCATGCTTTTGCTCGGGTTTGTGCTCGGGGCAGCATTGATGATTTGGGTGGCCAAGTCATTTTTGCTGATGTTTTTCGGAACCCTTATAATTGGCCTTGTTTTTTGGCTCATTTATTTCCTGACAATAGAAAAAGTCGAGCTCCATTAGTTTCCCATCGCTAAAAAACAATCAAAATTAAATATCAAGCATATTTTACCGAATAATGAAGGGCAAACGCCCATGCAGGTTAACAAAATGAAAAAACAGCCGAACATGGTCCTGGTGGATTACATTAAAACAACAACGGGCCAGGGATTCCACCTTGAAAGGGTTAGGAAAGCCCTGCTCGACGTAGGCCATAAGCGCAGGGACGTTCACCACGCTATCAGGTCTGTTTTTCCAGACTACAATGCCCTGCCAAAACTGCCTGCTTATACAGCAATGGCAGCGCTTCTCATCATTGCGCTCGTATCAGGCGTTCTCATGGTCAGGTTTATTAACAGCCAGGGGTCATTTCTAAGTGGCGGCTCATCCGCAATCACTGGCCAGGCCGTTGCTGAAACGCCAGGATGCTCCACTGGCACAAGCGAGGAAAAAGACTGGTGCCATTACCAACTGGCAAAGGCACATGCAGACATCGGGCCGTGCCGGGAAATCAGCAATTATGAGCTCCGTGATTTTTGCCTCGACGCATTTCAGGGCTATGTTGACTGCACATTGATAGCTGACCCAATTCTTGAGCAGCAGTGCATGGCCAGATAAACACTCGCTGTAATCTTCAGGACAAGCTATTTAAATTAAGTATGCATCTAGTTGCCATGCTTAAGGATTTTACGCCAAGGCTTTACCAGGAAACCATCTTCTCGACATGCAATGAGAAAAACACTTTGGTAGTCCTGCCCACGGGCATGGGAAAAACAGGCATTGTTGTCATGCTCGCTGCACAGCGCCTGAGAAATTATCCCAACTCAAAAATTCTTTTCCTTGCGCCCACAAAGCCATTGGCTGAGCAGCATCTCAATACTTTCAAGCGGCACCTTAGCCTGGAGGCTGAAGAGTTCGCAGTCATGACAGGCGCAATATCGCCTGAAAAACGGGCCGCGCTTTGGAAAAAATCAAGGCTTTTCTTTGCAACTCCGCAGGGCCTGGAAAATGACATTATCTCCGGGAAAATTGACCTTTCCCAGGTAAGCCTCCTTGTCTTCGATGAGGCCCATCGCGCAACTGGCGACTATGCCTACAATTTCGTTGCAAAAATGTATGAGAAAATCGCAAAATACCCGCGGATTATAGGGCTGACTGCCTCGCCTGGCAGCGATCTTGAGAAAATCAATGAAGTGTGCCAGAACCTTCACATTGAGGATGTGGAGATCAGGACGCCCTACGACCCTGATGTAAAGCCATATGTCCAGGATATTGACATCAGATGGGTCTATGTGGACCTGCCGCCGGAATTCCTTGCAGTGAAAAAGCACCTTGACGAATGCTTCAGGTCAAAGCTCAGGAGCCTGAAAACATACGCAGGCCAGGCAATTGCAAAAATGAACATTGTGACAAAAAAAGACCTCATCGCCCTGCAGGGGCACTTGCATTCATTGATCAGCCAGGGCCAGAGGGATGGCAACACGCTCAAGGCAATAAGCCTTGTTGCAGAAGCCGTGAAAGTCCAGCATGCCCTTGAGCTTCTGGAGACACAGGGAATAACACCGCTTTCAATCTACATGGAAAGGCTTGTCACGGAATCATCCAAGACAAAAGTAATGGCCATAAGGAATCTTGTTAGCGACGAGCATTTCAAATCAGCCCTGATTCTCACAAGGAACCTTGCCGAGCAGGGCCAGGAGCACCCCAAGCTGGACAGGGTCAAGGAACTGGTCGCCAAGGAAATGGAGAAAAACACTGGCCAAAAAATCATTGTCTTCAACCATTACCGCGACAATGCAGTCAAGGTTGTGGATGAGCTGGGTAAAATCCCCGGGGCAAAGCCCAAACTTTTTGTCGGCCAGATGAAGAAAGGCACAACCGGCATGAGCCAGAAAAAGCAGATTGAAACGCTTGAGGAGTTCAAGCGCGGTGAATTCAACATTATTGTCATGACATCCATCGGCGAGGAAGGCCTTGACATTCCTGAGGTGGATCTTGTTGTTTTCTACGAGGCAATTCCAAGCGCAATAAGGCACATCCAGAGAAGGGGAAGGACAGGCAGGCAAAAGGAGGGCAAGGTTATCGTGATGGTGGCAAAAAACACCCGGGATGAGGCCTACAAATGGACCGCGTTCCACAAGGAAAAAAGAATGCACACAACCCTTGTCCAGCTCAAGTCCAAGATGGGCCTCAAGCTTGACAGGAAGAAAACGCCGACATTGCAGAGCTTTCTCAAGCCGGCTGATGAGCAGGTTATTGTCCATGCAGATGTCAGGGAGAAGGGCTCAGGCGTGATCAAGGGGCTGATTGACCTTAATGCAAAGATTGAGCTGAAAAGCCTTGAAGTCTGCGATTACGTTGTCTCGAAAAGATGCGCAATTGAATTCAAGACAACCTACGACTTTGTTGACTCAATTGTCGACGGCAGGCTATTGTCCCAGCTGAAGAACATGAAGCAAAGCTATGAAAGGCCTGTTGTAATTGTGGAAGGCATAGAAGACATATTTTCTCTGCGAAAGGTCCACCCAAATGCCATCAGGGGGATGCTTGCAACAATAGCTGTGAGCTACGGCATTCCGATAATGCAGACTAAGACAGCAAAGGATTCCGCTGCGCTGATATACATAATTGCCAAGCGCGAGCAGGAGGAAGGGGAAAGGGGATTCATGCCGCACGGCGAGAAAAAGCCATTGTCCATTAAGGAATTGCAGGAATACATTGTTTCATCATTCCCGGGCGTGGGCGGGACCCTGAGCAAGCCTCTCCTGAAAAGGTTCGGCAGCGTGAAAAACATTGTCAATGCAAGCGAGGATGACTTGCAGCAGGTTGATTTAATCGGCGGGAAAAAAGCAAAGGCGATAAGGGAAGCATTGGATAGCGAATATGAATCAAAGAAATAACAAAATTTATTTTTTCTTTGGGCTGCTAAAAGCCTGGTTTATTAAAAAAGTTAAAAAGGTAAGTAATGTTTGTGGTTGTCCTTATAGTTACCATTATTGCCATACTCCGTATAGAGGAATCACAAGAGAGATGGAAGGCATGGGCTAATTTAGGGGGAATTATTTTGGCAATATATCTTATGTTATCAAAATATTTTTGTAAAGTTGTTTCATATTGTTTTATTCACTCTCTATATTATTATTTCATTAAACCTTCGCTTTTCCAATTTTTTGGTCGGAAAATTTCCGGATTTTCTCAGTAAAAGCATTTAAACGCCGGTTTCCTGGTTATACAAACCAATAAATTTAAATAGTACGATTTGGTGTACGATATGCACATAAGGAAAATAGGCATAAAAGAGCAAATTGGCAGGAAAATCTATGTCAAGCACGGCATATTGTATCATGAGATCAGCGGTATGCTTCAGGATGATGAACCAGTTTTTTTCAGGGCACAAAAAGACCGATATATGGCGATTGGGCTTTTCCACAGGTACTTAACTGTCATCTTCACATTAGAAGATGGCCAGGCAAATGTGATAACTGCATATTCCTCTCCACCATGGCAAAAAAGGCTGCACAAGGCAAAAAAATGAAGCATATCCATTTCAATATTGATAAAAATGCATTCAGGGGACCTTACACCTGCCATAGGGTTAGGACAAGAATTTCAGAGAAAAAGATGATAGTCGGGGATATAATTTTTCAGTATACTGTATGGCAATGCCCGGTTTGCAAATCTGATTATTTGGATTCAGAACAGTCGAAAAAATTGGAGCTTCTCTGGGTACTTGAAAAAATCCTGAAGAACGACTCTCCAAAGCTTAAACGAAGCCTGAATTTCGATGGCAAGATGTTTTTCATGCGTTTTCCAAAGGAATTCACAAGAGGATGGTCAAAGCAAAATTACGCAGATATACAGGCTATCGACAGGTCAAGGTTTATTGTTGAGATAAAATAAGGATGATACTTGAAATAACAGACAGCGGCCATCCAATAAGTTTCTGCGAAACAGCATGTTTCTGTCACATTCATCCTTAGAACTTCAGCTTATTAAGTCTCTTCACTCTTTCCTTGACAGGCGGATGTGTGGAAAGCAGGCTCAACAGCCCACTCAGCTTGAACGGGCTTGAAATAAACAGGTGCGCGGTCTCAGGGTTGCCGAGCCTCATCGGGATTCTTTTTGATTCAGCTTCTATCTTTTGCAGGGCTGATGCGAGATGCTTGGAATCATGCACTGTCCTGGCTCCTGTTTCATCTGCCAGGTATTCCCTGCTCCTTGATATTGCCAACTGGATAAGCGTGGCAATCAGCGGCATCAGTATCCCGAGCACAATAAGCTCAACCCATCCCCCTCCATTCCTGTCATCCCTTCCTCCGATGCCTCCAAAAATAGCTCCCCACCTTGCAAGCATGGCAACATAGCCGATTACTCCAGCAATTGTCGCTGCAACTGTCCCAATCAGGATGTCCCTGTTTTTGATATGGCTAATCTCATGCGAGATGACTCCTTTAAGCTCATCCTCATTCAAAATCCCAAGAATTCCCTTGGTAAAAGCAATTGATGCATGCTTTGGGTTTCTTCCGGTTGCAAAGGCATTTGGCTGCTCGCTTGGTATCAGGAATATCTTTGGCTTTGGGATTTCAGCTTTTCTGCAGACATTCTCGACCATCTTGTGCAATCCCGGATTCTCAGCCTTGCTGGCCTCCTTTGCGCGGTACATTCTCAGCACAAGCCTGTCAGAGAAAAAATACGACAGGCCGTTCATGGCAAGGACAAAAATAAATGCAATTGTCAGCCCTGCCGTTCCCCAAAAATTCCCTATCCAAAGCAAAATCGCTGTCAGCAGGGCAAGCAGTATTGCTGTTTTTATCTGGTTGGTTATGGGCATATCATTTCACCAATTAAGAATCATGTCAACGTTAGCTTTTGTTGTGCCGAAGGCTTTTTCTTTTGATTAAACTTTTCTTTGCCGATTCAAAGAAGAGGCGAAAGAAAAGTTTAGGTGACAGCTTTCCATGTTTCCCGTTCTGAGAACAGTACAGCATGGAACGGAGGCTTGCTTGACTTCCGAGTTCGAAATGGGATCGGGTAGAACCAAGTCCCTATGGCCGTCTGGAGCATAGCAAGAAAAGGCCATTTATAAAGCTATTTATTTTCATATTCTCAGCACAAACATCAAAAGGTTTTTAATCCAACTGGCTATTTCCAGCCCATGGCATTAGGAAAGAGCTTGGCGCGTGCATTGTCCCATATGCTTTTCAGGCCGGATGCTGCCAAAAGAAGGTTCATGGGCAGGCACTGCCGGAACATCCGCAACAAGCGCATCCTGGAAATCGGCTCAGGCAAGCAGGTCAATGGCAAGCATATTTATTCTGTCAGGGACCGGTTTGACAGCAGCAACAAATTTGAGTGCACAGACATTGACCCCTCCTTTGGCCATAAAATTCTTGACATAACTAAAATGAGGATAAGCAACAGGTATGACATTATCATTTGCTTCAACGTGCTGGAGCACGTCTTTGACTTCCACCCAGCCATTGAAAATATGCACAGGGCCCTCAAGAAAAATGGGCAGCTGCTGGTCCTTGTCCCGGCATTTTATCCTCTCCACGACGAGCCGCATGACTACTGGAGATACACGGAGCATAGCCTGGGGAAATTATTCTCAATTTTCAAAAAAGTGTCAATTGAGCATTTTGGCATCAGGCAGTACCCTTTTTCTTATTTTGTCGCAGCAAGAAAGTAATGCCCAGGCAGCAATGCAATGCACCGTGCATCCCGCCATTTATCCAAAATTTCACAGTAAGTTTTTTAAATGGATGCTGATAACATATACAATAATTTAATCCTTAGGGCGCAAGGGGTTGGTGTCATATGAGAATCTCAGTCTTCGGTGCAGGATACGTCGGATTAGTGACTGCAGCATGCCTGGCCAATCTTGGGAACATGGTCACATGCGTGGATGTTGACAAAAAAAGGATTTCTAATCTCAAGAAGGGAATAATCCCGATTTTCGAGCCAGGCCTGACCGAGCTGGTGACAATAAACTACAAGGAAAAAAGAATTCATTTCACCACCGACGCTGCCAGCGCAATCCGCTCATCTGAAATAATCTTCATTGCAGTCGGGACCCCGCAGGGCGACGATGGCGAGGCATACCTTGGCTATGTCTACGATGTTGCAGCTTCAATTGGAAAGCACATGAACTCGTACAAGGTAATCATTGACAAAAGCACGGTCCCCGTAGGCACAGCTGACAAGGTTAAGGCAGTTATCAGGAAAAGCCAGAAGAGGAGCATCCCGTTTGACCTTGTTTCCAACCCTGAATTTCTGAGGGAAGGCGAGGCAATAAATGATTTCATGGTGCCTGACAGGATTGTAGTCGGAGTTGAAAGCGAAAGGGCAAAACAGCACATGCTTTCCATTTACAGGGCAATTGAGCGGGCTGGAAGGCCCATACTCGTGACTGACATCAAGAGCGCTGAGCTGATAAAATATGCAAGCAACGCAATGCTCGCAGCAAGGATCTCTTTCATGAACCAGCTTTCACATCTTTGCGAAAAAATTGGCGCAGACATAAGGCTTGTTGCAAAAGGCATGGGCCTGGACGACAGGATTGGTCCGAGATTCCTGCATGCGGGAATTGGATACGGGGGCAGCTGCTTCCCCAAGGATGTCAAGGCATTAATATACAGCATGTCCGAGCATGACTGCCCTGCTGAAATCCTTGAGTCTGTTGATTCGGTCAACAACCGGCAGAAATTCTTTGTCGTTGAAAAGGTGCTGTCTGAATTCAATCAGGACATAAAAGGAAAGCATTTTGCAGTCTGGGGCCTTTCATTCAAGCCAAAGACAGACGACATGCGCGAAGCCCCGTCCATCATTGTCATCAATGAGCTCCAGAAGCAGGGTGCCAAAATCTCGGCATTTGACCCTGTTGCGGAAGAAAATGCAAAGAAAATTTTCAAGGATGTCAGATACACGGCAAGCCCCTATGATGCTTTAAAGGGCGCAGATGCCCTGATAATCTGCACAGAGTGGGATGAATTCAGGATTCCTGATTACCCGCGGATGAAAAGGCTGATGAAAAGGCCGCTTATCTTTGATGGAAGAAACATTTATGATTCAGCTGAAGTCAAAAGGAATGGCTTCAGGTACCATGGCGTTGGCCGTGGGGATGCCGTATAGGCAACAGGCTCGGGAAAATGAGGGTTTTAATAACAGGGGGCGCTGGCTTTCTTGGCAGCCATTTATGCGACTATTTTCTTGAAAAAGGCTATGAAGTTATTTGCCTGGACAATCTAATTACTGGAAACCTGCGGAACATAAGCCACATCTTGTCCGACAAAAAACTCAGGAAGAGATTCAAGTTTGTGAAAAGGGACATCACCAATTACATCTGGATTACCGGCAAGCTGCACGGAATCCTCCACTTTGCCAGCCCAGCCTCTCCAATTGACTATGCAAAAATCCCAATCCAGACGCTGAAGGCTGGAGGTTTGGGAACCCACAATACCCTTGGCCTGGCCAGGATGAAAAAGGCCCGCTATCTGCTTGCAAGCACTTCTGAAGTGTATGGCGACCCATTGGTGAATCCCCAGCCTGAAACATACTGGGGCAATGTTAATCCAGTCGGCCCGAGGGGGTGCTATGATGAGGCCAAGAGATTCGCAGAGGCCTTGGTAACTGCCTACAGGAACATACATCATGTTGACACCAGAATAGCAAGAATCTTCAACACATACGGGCCTCGGATGAGGGGCCATGACGGCCGGGCAGTGCCTGCATTCATAGACCAGGCTTTGGCCGGCAAGCCAATAACTGTCTTTGGCAAGGGCGATCAGACAAGGAGCTTTTGCTATGTGTCAGATTTGGTTGAAGGCATCTACCGCCTCTATAAGTCGGACATCCAGGAGCCCGTGAATATAGGCAATCCAACTGAAATGACAGTAAGGCAGCTGGCGCAGGAAATAATCCACATTACAAAAAGCAAAAGCAAGATTGTTTACAAGACTTTGCCCGTTGATGATCCGCAGGTCAGAAGGCCTGATATTGCCCGTGCCAAAAAGCTCCTGAAATGGGAACCAAAGGTTAGTTTAAGGGACGGCCTTAAAATGACTATCGCGACAATCAAGAAATAATTCACTTCTCTCTCTACATTTCATTCCCAGCCAATACATCGCACATCTTTTTCAAACTCTCTTTTTGACTGCTGCCTGGAGCATTTCCAAATCCTTATTGTCAAACACTCTCATGAGCAGTGTCAGTCCAACATATATGCATGCGGCAAATGCTATCTGCACCCACAGGCTGATGCTGGCCAGGAAAATGCACGATGCGGCAAGCGCAGCCACAAAGGGCTTCCAAATCTCAAAAAAAGCAACTGTTGAATCCACATATTTCATAATAAGGTGATAATACAATAACATCAAGAGCAGCTCGCTGATAACTGTGGTTATTGCCGCGCCCACAAATCCATAAATTGGTATTATCAGGAGGTTCAGCACAATGTTCACCGCAGCGGTGATCCCCTGGTAAACCACCCTTTCCTTTTGACGGTCCATAGACGCCAAAACACTGCCATTAACATTGCTCAAAAACCTGAAAATAACCACAATGCTCAAAACCCTCAGCACGATTATGCTGCTTTCATATGCATGGCCATATAGAATCGTTATTATTTGTGGGGCAAGCACAAAGAATCCGACTGCAATTGGAGGTGCCAGTACCATCATGTACTTCGCCGACCTGCCATAAATCATTTTGAAGCTGTCAGATGACCTGGTAAAGACCCTTGAAAGAACAGGGAATATGGCAAATGTGTAAATGTAAGGTATGATCATTATGGCCAGTGGGATATTGTATGCAGCGCTGTAAATGCCCACCTCATAATCCCCTCTCATCTTGGAAAGCATGACACTGCCTATGTAAAAATAGATATTGTAAAAGACCAGGGTAAGTGCAAAGGGTATTGATTCCATGAACAGGCCCTTTATGAAAGCCCAGTCATGCTCATATTTGATTCTAACATACTTCGCAGCCATAATCCAGAATGACAAGATCAGCAATGCTGCCTCGCTGCACAAATACAAAAGGGCAACAGCAAATAGGCCATATCCATTCCACAACGCTGCTACCACACCGGCAGTTAGAAGGATTGCCCGCAAGGCCTTGATTGCCCCATCCCACTGCATTTCTTCATAAGCGACGAACACTGAGCTGAAAAGGTCAGTGAAGGATTTTAACAGGAACGAGCCAAAGAAAATATAGACAATTATTCTCACTTCCCTGAGATAGCCAAGAAGGTTAAGGAAAAGCATCACCAATAAGAATGAACCAATTGTCAGCCACAGCTTCAGGTACAAGGAATTGCTCAGGTACCTTGCAGCCAATTTTCTGTCCCTGCTGACTTTTAGCACCAGCAATAGCTGCAGGCCCAGCCCTGCCAGGATAACAGCAATCATGGAGAAGGAAATCGCAAAATTATACCTTCCAAAAAGCGCGCTGCCAAGCTCCCTTGCCATGAACACGACAAGGAAAATCTGCAGCACCCTGACTATGAATTCAGCAGCTGTCAGCACAAAAATATTCCTGGCAATTCTTCTGACTCCTTCCATTCTGACCGGTCCATCCTAAAACCAATATGTTTATAAATGTTTATTTTAGCTTTTAGCAGATAATATCGTCATGTATCATATCATGCACCAGCCTCAGGCTGTGTCGGGGGCAAGACTTATGGCCTATAAGCCAGTTTTGGTTCGCGGAATGCCCAGGCATTCTGCTGTGAATTTTGGCAAATTCGTGGTCCTGTTAATCATTGCACTTCCGGTTTTTTGCCTGCTGTTCAGGCAAAACTACACCAGCTTGCTGTACTATGTGCTTGGCATCATCATACTTGAAATTCTTATGCAGGTATTTGTCAATTATCTCCGGGGCAAATTTCCATGGATGATAACTGCAAAGGATGAACTGCCCGAAATTAATCCTAAGGGCCTCGACAGCTTCATGAAACATGGCTTTGATGCAGAGCTTGGCTGGATCAGGAAGCCAAACACTTCAAAGGAAGAAAAGGGAAAGGAAGGCACTTCAAAATATCACATCGGTGCAAATGGAGCAAGAAAAAATCCGGGTTATGAAAAAAAGCCTCTCAAAATATCTGTCTACGGCGACAGCTTTGCCTTTGCGCGCCAGGTAAATGACAACCAGACATGGGAATGGCACCTCAGCAAGCTTACAAAAAGCAACGTGCTTAATCTTGGCGTGGGAAATTATGGGCTTGACCAGTCCATAATCAGGATGAAGCGCGACTATCCAAGCAGCCGGACCCCTGTAGTAATAATCGGGGTTGTCCCCTCCACTATTGTGCGTGTGCTGTGCATCTGGAAGCATTACAATGAGTTCGGGAATGCCCTTGCATTCAAGCCCATGTTCGTGCTCGGCGGCAAAAAGCCCAGGCTTGTGCCAAACATAATGACATCAAGGGAGAAGATTCTCAGCCTTGAAGGCCATCTTGATTATTTTCAGAAGAATGATTATTTTTATAAGGCAAAGTTCAGGAAGGAAATGATAAGCTTCCCCTACACAATGTCATTTTTTGGCAATCCGCTGAGGAACATCCCTCTTGCCCTGCTCATCCTTTGGTCTGAATTCTTCGAATCAGCTGAGCAAAAGGCAAAACAGGTTTATTCCACTCCCATGAAAGTAATAATGGACATTAACCTGGAGCTGAGATATGCGCTTTACACCAAGAATGATTATGCCCCTGAATTGATGAGGCAACTGGTTGTAAAGGAATTTGCAGATTATGCCAAGCGCATGAAATTCAGGCCTGTTTTCCTGATGTTGCCGCAAAAAGATGATGTGGCCTTTGTCAGAAAGCACGGCAATTATTATGCTGAATTTATCAAAAGCATTTCAGGCAATGTGGTGGCAATTGATTTGACAGACAGCCTGCTGAAAGCCAGGGACATTGACAGCCTTTACTCTGATGACAATCAGTATGGCGGGCACTACAGCAAAAAGGGAAATAAATTCGTAGCTGAACATGTTTATTCAGCACTCAAGGATGCCAAACTGTTCTGAGCCAAACTGGTCTGATTGGCTTATTCCCTGCTTCTCCTAATCATATATGAAAATAAATAATATTTTCGAATTTTATCTGAATAATAATATATTCTACTAGTAATACTAGTATCTAAAACGCTAAAGTTTAAATACCTCTATAATTTCGCACTTGGAGTGAACTGCCATGAAAGCCAAAGTCTGGAAAAACAAGTCAAACGGCCAGCTGTGCATAACCATAGCCAAGAATTCCGGGGTCAGGGAAGGCGACCTTGTTGAAGTCGACCAGCCTAAGGTCAGGACAATAGCTTACAGCGGTGTTGTTGCGGACATGTTCCATTACGGGCATTTGAACAGCCTCCTGTATGCAGCTTCAATCTCTGATTTCAATGTGTGCGGAATTTTGACAGACAAGGCAGTTGAGGAATACCGCGCCAGGCCAATTGCCAATCTGGAAGAAAGAAAAGCAATTGTTTCCAATCTTAAGTGCGTTGACAGGGTCATGGTGCAAAAAACGCGCGACCCGACTCAAAACCTAAAAAAGCTCCATGAGGAATTTCCTGAGGCGGAAATAATCCTTGTGCACGGCTCTGACCTAAAATATGTGCACGGCTCAGAATACATCACCCAAATCAATGGCAAGGTTATGCAGCATCCCTATTATGACAGGCTTTCCACTTACAAAATACTCAACCGTTTCCTGGAATCCGGCACAACCCTCAAGGACATAACCAACTTCACCTCTTACATCGCAGGCAAGAAGCCGTTTGACACAGAGGACAAGCGCGGGAACAAGATGATTGTTTCCACCAAGGCTGAAACCCTGAAGGCGCTGATGCCTCTTGTCAGGAAATCCAGAATTGAGAAAATGTACATTTTCACAACAGCAGACTGGAAAAACCAGCGGGAGCAAATCCTGAGGGACATAAAGGAAAGCTTTGCAGGAAAAATCATTGTCCGTTCATCTGCTGTGAACGAGGACACGCTTAAGCAGTCGCTCGCAGGAAACTATCAAAGCGTCCTGAATGTAAATCCGGGCGACGAAAAATCCACTTCATCAGCAATTAATGCGGTATTGGATTCGTATGCCAAAGGCATGGGTGAAAGCAGCTTCAACCAAATACTGGTGCAGCAGCAGACAGAAAACATTGCAATGTCAGGCGTAGTGTTCACCTACGCTCTTGGGACAAATGCACCTTACTATGTAATCAACTATGACTCCACCACAAAAAGCACAGACAGCGTGACAGCTGGACGTGAAAGCCAGTCAATGATGATATTCCGAAAAAGCAGGCAGTATCCTGCCAAAATGCAAAGACTCATGGAAGCGGTGAAAGAGCTCGAGGAGCTTATTCCCGGCCTGCCGCTGGATATTGAATTTGCCATTGCCGGGAACAAAGAAAGCGTTGTCTTGTTCCAGGTCAGGCCATTGGCCGCCAACATCAATGAAGCCAGGATGGATGACCAGGTCAGGGAAAGGATTTCACAGCTGAAACAGAAGTTTTCCCAATTATCCAGGCCAGTTGCCCATCTTGAAGGCTCCTACACAATTTTCGCTGACATGCCTGACTGGAACCCTGCGGAAATAATTGGGGACAATCCGCATTATCTGGATTTTTCCTTATATGATTACCTCATAACAGACAGCGCATGGCACGAGGCAAGGACATCACAGGGATATTTTGATGTCAGCCCGGCCAAGCTTGTTGAGCTTTTCGGCAATAAGCCCTATGTCAATGTGAGGAACACATTCAATTCGTTCACCCCTGCCACAATATCAAAGGCATTGAGAGGCAAGCTCATTGCATTCTATCTTGAAAAATTAAAAAAACAGCCAGAGCTGTATGACAAGGTGGAATTTGACATACTTTTTACCTGCTATGATTTAGACTATAATGCTCGAGCAGATGAGCTCCTGAAAAACGGCTTCTCAAAACAGGAGACTGAAAGCCTTAAGCAATCTCTAATTTCCCTAACGAACAACCTTGTGCTCGCAAGCCCACAGTCCATCAGGGCAGACATGGATGATGGATTTTCCCTGAAAAAAAACAGGGACAAAATTGCACTCCAACAAAAAAAGGAAACACCTTCTCCAATGAAGATCATATCTGACGCAAAACTTCTTCTCGATGACTGCAGGAAGCTTGGCACAGTCCAATTCTCAAGGCTGGCAAGGCTCGCTTTTATCGCTAAAATAATCCTAAAGAGCCTTGTGTCAAACAAAATTGTGTCAAAGGAATGGGAGGATAATCTTCTTGCTTCAATCTCAACCGTTGCCACTGATATGAAAACAGACTTTGAAAAACTGGCCGAAGGCTCAATGAGCCAGGAGGATTTTGTTGAAAAATATTCCCACCTAAGACCCGGCTCATATGACATCACCTCACCACGTTATGGCTCAAACCCGGACCTCATCAGCACAAGCCATGCCGAGCTAAAAACCAAAGCATCCGAAAAAAAGCGGACTTTCAAGCTAATTCCTGAGGACAGGAAAAAAATAGACAAAGCATTCATCAAACACGGGCTAACATTCAATGCTGGCCAGTTCATGGAATTTGTCAAGGCAGCTATCTCATCTAGAGAGCTTTCAAAATTCGAGTTCACAAAGAATCTGAGCGACGCAATTGAGCTTTTGGCCGAAGCTGGCATGAAAATGGGCTTTACGCGCCAGGAGATTGCCATGCTGGATATCAACGAAATATTTGAAATGAACAACTCAGCCACCAATGCGCACCAGCTCAGCCTCAAATGGAAGGAAAGGATAAAAACCCGGACCGAAGAAAGAGGGATTAACAACCACCTTCTGCTTCCATCAATTTTGTTTTCAGCAGATGACTTTGATATTGTCAGACATCACAAGACAAAGCCAAATTTTGTGACTCAAAAATCAGTTGAGGCGGAAATAATCGAAATAAATAATAGCTCGGACTCCAGCATACCTGATATTGAAGGCAAGATTGTGCTGATTGAAAACGGCGACCCGGGCTATGACTGGATTTTTACAAGGGAGATAAAAGGCCTTATCACAAAATATGGAGGGGCAGCTTCCCATATGACAATAAGGTGCGCTGAATTCAGCCTGCCTGCTGCAATTGGCAGCGGCGGCACAATATATTCACAGCTTCAGTCAGCAAAACGGGCAAGGCTGGACTGCAAAGGCATGCGAATAACAGTCACGGAGGCAAAATAAAATGTGGATGGCCATAACGCAAAGAAACGAGAAAAACAGGCACGGCTCTGCAATAGATGTGCTCGAACAGAACTATGTCAACTTTTTTGAGAAATTTGGCATTAAGCTAATTGCCATTCCAAACAGTACATCTGATATTGAGCAATATTTCACACAGCTTCCTGTCAAGGCCTTAATCATTACAGGCGGAGGCGATGTTGATCCTAAGCTGTACGGCGGAAAAAGAAAAGAAGGCATGGAACTGTCCTCAATGCGCGATGCAACAGAAAAAAAACTCATGGCTTATGCAGTTGAACACAAGCTTCCCGTCCTCGGCATCTGCCGCGGCTGCCAGTTCATAAATGTCTTTTTCGGCGGAAAAGTAATAACCGGCATCAAGGACGCAGTCGGAGAAACACATGTTGGCGTTGAGCATGGCATAAAAGTTGTGGATGCTTCAGTCCAGGCAGTGCTCGGCAAAAAAGGAAAAGTGAACTCCTACCATGACCACGGCATGACTGAAAAAGAGCTTGCCAAAGGACTGAAACCATTTGCACTGTCTGAAAAGGGCGTTATTGAAGGCTACTATCATGAATCGCTTCCCATTGCAGCGATAATCTGGCATCCCGAAAGAAAATCTCCTGACAATAAATTCAATGCTAAGATTATAAAGGCATTCATGGCTGGGAAATTGTTCTGGAAAGCCAGAAATACAAGATAGTCAGGGGAATGCTGATTCAAAATTCAATCAATATTTGTCCAAAAGAATTATCTCAATTTTGTCATTGCTATTTTCTGCTCAAGCACTTCCTGGCTTTTGCCATTTTCCCTGAGCCATCTGTCCTGCTCCTGAAGGATTTCCATTCCCAGGTCAACTTCCGTTCTGACAGAGGGCTTTTCGAAACCTGCCAGGCCCCTTTGTCTGAATACAACGCTATGGGGGTGTCGGCTGTCATACTCCACTTCAATGCCTGTTAATGGTTCCAATGCCCCCCCTGTCTGTTCAAAATACTTAATCAATCTTTCAGGGTCACTGCCATCTTTCCCCATTAGCATATCCAGTGTCAAATATAAGAAAAATTCAATATCCCCGGAATGACCAAAATTAATGTCCAATTGCTTAGGCCTTATATTGCTTACTTTAGACTCATTAAACAAATTTAAGGATCGGTAAAAATGTGCTCCAATTCTGCATGCATATTCTCTCAAAGAAATTCCTGGATCAGCTGGATTTCCGGCCTGTGGGTTGTCCAGTCCTTGTTCAAGCCAGGCTCGCAAAGGTGCATGTTCTCCATCACCAGCCGCATAGGTATCGGATTTTTTTGCCTCCGCCCACAAATCAGACATTGCCTTTGGGCCCAAATTAACCGCTTTCCCATCTCTGTCCATGGCATAGCTTCCAATGAGGGGAACAACATTTGGCCCTGCCAGTCTCCTTGCGCCATTTTTTTCACCGTTCAATCTTGGATCTATATTCAGTATCTCATAAACAATACCAGCTGTTGCCCTTGCCCTGTCAACAGGGGATGTGCCTATTATAACATTTTCATCTCCATGCAGACCATGCATAATCTCACCGGCATAATTCACGATATAAAACAATTTAGAAGAGTCCAGCAATGCTTCTGTGCCGGCCCCGTGAGCATTTGGGTCATTGTTCTTGTGCCCATGCCTTACAATTTTCTGTGTGTAAAGTTTGTCCATTTTGCCTGCTATTATCAAGCCATCTATCCCAATATTTAAACCTTTGTATAATTTTCTACTATAAAATAGTAAATATATATTGATGCAGGCACAATGTTTATAAAACAATTTGCAATACAATTATCAACATAAACTCAGTAAAATTTCAACCTCAGGAGTGCAAAATGAAAGCAATCATCCTCGCAGCAGGAATGGGGACAAGGCTGGGCAAGTACACCAAGGATTTGCCAAAATGCATGCTCAAGTTCAGCGGCAAGACCCTTCTGGAAAGGCAGATTGAAACATTGAGAAATGCAGGCATCAGGGATATTTCCATTGTCACGGGCTACATGGCTGAAAAAATAAATTATCCCGGAGTCAAATATTACAAGAATAAGGATTTTGCAACAACCAACATGGTTGAAAGCCTTTTCTGTGCTGTTGATGAAATGACAGATGACCTGGTTGTCTGCTACGGCGATATTGTCTACCAGAAAAGCGTGATTGATTCTGTGATGCAGAGCAAGGCTGACATTGGCGTGACTGTTGACTTGGATTACTGGCCATATTGGGCTGCCCGCCTTTCCGAGCCTGAAAAGGACATAGAAAGCCTTGTGGTGGATAAAAATGGAAAAATAATCGACCTTGGCAATCCGGACTGCAGCCTTGAAGAAGCCAAGGTCCGCTATGTCGGCCTTATTAGATTCTCAAAAAAGGGGCTTTCAGCGCTGAAAAAAGTCTATTCAGAAAATAAAAAAAAGTATTTCAGCAAAGACGCGCCATGGTTGCGCTCAAAGTCTTTCAAGAAAGCGTATATGACATGCATGCTCCAGGCAATGATCAATGCGGGCTACAAAGTCATGCCTATACCAATCAATCGTGGCTGGCTCGAATTTGACACAAGCGAAGATTATGAGAAAATGAGCGGGCTTCATAAATCAGGCAGGCTCAAGCAATTTATAAAATTGGATGCATAAAGAGCCAGTCCGAGCAACCATTTCAATTCTAATCGGCCTATCTATCGCCAAAAACAGATTTGTAATACTGCTCAACTGCCTTTCCATTATAGTGCACAACAAATGAGATTATCTGCTTAACAACAGAACCCGCACCATATGCAACAATGAACCAATAAAAGACTGAGTAGCTCATAAAATACCTGCTTCCATTCATCCAATTTGCATATTCAATTATTGAAATTATCGTGAGGTACACTATGTGGGCAGGGTCGCCCCAAAAATTCAGAAGCTTGCTGTAAAGGTCGCTCAGTGACTTGCCGGCGCTGGAGCCCTGAAGGTTTATCTGCTTTGCAGAAGCCTTGCCCAATTTACTTTTCCCTTTTTTCTCGTTGCTGACTTTTTCTTCAAGCTTTATCTTCATAACAGTTGAAAAAATTGTCTCAATGACAATGGATTTGGAAAACACAGAGGCAAGGAAGCCGAATATCAGCACACTTGTCCAGCCTGTTTTAATATAGGCCCCAAAAGCAACTGCAAAAAACATAAGGTGCGAGACCATGGCATGGTAAAAATCCTCCAGAAACATGCCTGATTTGCTGGACATGCTCCTGTACCTGGCAATTTCCCCGTCACAGCAATCAAGAATGACCGTAAAGTGTATTATCAATATCCCAACCAGGATATTGAGCAGGCTTCCTGTAAACATGAATATTGCGCCTGTAATCACGAGGAATATTTCCAATAGGCTGACCTGGTTTGGCGTAATCCCGGTATGCAGCAGAAGCCAGGTGACATAGATAGAAACCTTGTTTGAAAAATGCTTATTGTACCATGGCCTGAAAACCTTATGGCCATGATAGCAAATCCTTCTCAATTCCTTTGGCGATTCTACCATAACAATCCCCTGTGGCTCTGGCCTATGCCCGAGCATCAATGTAAATTCTATATCAATGCATAACCAAAAGCGCGATTATAAATCTATGCTTTCGACGGAGGTTGCCTCTTCCCACTACCCACAGCTTCCTCAATAATTTTTTCAGTCTGTTTCGAAAGGCTTTCCCATTTCAGTTCCTTAAGATGGGCAGAATAATCCGGCCTGTCTTTTTTCCCCAGGGCCTTTGCCAGTTTGTCAGCAAGGTCTTTGGCATCACCCGGCTTTGCCAGGGAATCACCGTAATCCTCAAGCATCAATGCGATATCCCCTATTTTGGTCGCGACTATGTTCACGCTGCATGCCATGTATTCGGGCAGCTTGTAAGGGAAGCAATACCTGCTGAACTCGTTTTCAAGATTCGGGATTACAACAGCATCGCTGGCATTGATTGCCAGCACAACTTCCTCTCTTTTTGGGAGGGCTTCAAAAATCACATTCTCCCTCTCAATGTCAATATTGTTCTTTACCTGCCCGCTTAGCAGCAAATAGGTATTTGGATGCTTGCGGAGCAATATATCAAAGGCATCCAGCAGGACATTTGCGCCTTTCAGGCTGCTGATCTCGCCGACATAAGTAACTATTTTCCCATTATTCCCTGTTTTTTTCGCCAGGCCCAGCTTTTTTCTCGCCATTCTCTGGTCTATTTTCCTGAACATACCAAGGTCAACGCCATTTGGCACAACTCCTATCCTTCCTTTCCTGAACTGGGAAATGTGGCGTTTCAATTCCCTGCTCACCGTGATGAGCCCGTCAGCCTCGCGAACTGCCTTTCGGTCATAATGCCCGACCAATGGGAATTTGTAGGCATCATAAATCTCAAAATTGTCTTGCAAATCATAAACAAACGGAACGCCATATTTCCTGGACAGGCAATTTGCCATGATGCCATAAATGGGGTCTGTAGTTCCGACTATAGCATCATACTGCCCCTGGCGGACAATTTTTTTCATTTCATTCCAAAGGCTGTAGAAGCTCCACCACCTAAATGGCCTGACAATGTACCTTATGCCATTTTTTTTTGCAGTAAAATTTTCATGCTTGACTGTGTCAGGGCAGAAGAAGTCGATTTTATGGTCTTGGACAAGCGGCTTGAATAGGCTGATTTGCCTGCCGAACTCACGGCTGACCATGTCCTGGCCAGCGCCAAAGCGCTTCATTATTACAAGAATTTTCATTTTGAGATGCTATCTGGATTTTCCAAGATAGCTGGTATACCACTCTATTGTCTCTTTGAGTCCCTCATCCAAGGTATGCTCAGGCTTCCATTTCAGCAGCTTTCGGGCCTTGTCGCAGGCAAGGTACTGCCTGTCAATCTCATGCCTGGCCTGGCCGAGCACTTTGGGCTCGATTTTCTTCCCCATCATCCTGATTATCTTCCTGAACAGCTCAAGCACGCTTATTGGCGTCTCAGCTCCGAAATTAAAAGCCTGGCCAACAATCTCTTTCCTGTCCATATTCTCTGCAAGGGCAAGATACGCATTCACAGCATCCTTGATGTACATATAGTCCCTCTGCAGTGTGCCGTCGCTCCTTATCACTGGCACATCCCCTCTCAGCACAGATGATACAACATCAGGGACAATCCTGCTGTAATTCAGGTCGCCTGGGCCATAGGTGTTCGCATTTCTCGTGATTGCAATCGGCAGTCCGTATGTTTTGAAGTATGAAGTTGAAAGTATGTCGGCGCATGCTTTCGAGGCGTCGTATGGATAATAGCCAAGCAATGGGCTGTCTTCTGTGTAAGGCAGCTTTTTCTGCTGGCCATATGCCTTGTCGCTCGATGCCATCACAATTCTCTTGACGCTGCCGAGCAGCCTGCACGCCTCAAGGATATTCCATGTCCCCTTGATATTGGACTCAAAAGTTGACAGTGGTGACTTATTTGCAGATCCCACCAGCGCCTGTGCAGCAAGATGGAATACAGTGTCAATCTCAAACTCATTCAATGTGCGCTGCACAACTGCAATATCAACCAGGTCGCCATGGACAACTGTTATCTTTTGCCTCATGTTCCAGATGTCAAGGCAGTTTTCTTTTTTTATATCGCGGACAATAGTAACTACATTTGCGCCCTTCTCAACTAGTGTTTTTGCCACCCATGAGCCAATGAACCCATCAGCGCCAGTGACCAGCACTTTTTTCCCTTTCCAGAAGCTCATTTCCAGACCACCCATTTCCTGTCAGTTTTCCAAAGCTCATTGAATTCGATAACATCCTTCAAGGTATTCATTGATTTCCAAAATCCGCTGTGCTTATAGGATGCAATTTGCCTTTCCCTGGCCAAATCAGTGAATGCCTCTCTTTCCAGGTCATAGCCTTTCTTGATATAGTTGAAAATCTTCCTGTTTATGACATAAAACCCGCCATTGATAAGGTGGTCAAGCACAGGCTTTTCCAGGAAGTCAGTCACCAGTCCATCCTTGTCTGTTGTGATTATGCCAAACTGCGACATCAGCCTCACAGCAGTCAGGGTCACTATCTTGCCATGCTTCTTGTGGTGTTCAATAACCTTGTTGATATTCGCGTCAGTCAGGTCATCCCCGTAGCTCAACAGGAAATCCTCATCATTGCCCATGAGCTTCTTTGCCATCTTGAGCCTTTCTCCCTTATTGCTTTCCTCCCCGGTGTCCAGGAAAGTTATGTTGAATTCTGAATTCCTGAAGTAATCCTCGATTGCCTTTTTCCTGTATCCGAGAAGCAAAATAAACTCATTATGCCCATAATGCTTATAGAGTTTCATGAGGTGCCACAATATTGGCCTGTCGCCTATTTTTATCATGGGCTTGGGCAATTCATCTGTCATTTCGCTTAGCCTTGTTCCCTTTCCCCCGCAGAAAATAACCACTTTCATTGGTCAGTATTATTTGATACTTATTTAAAAAGTCTTCTGTTATCATTGTCGGTTATTCTGTCGACAAACAGGCAGAAATGCCAGCATGGCGGCACAGGTATGCCCATATGGCAAAACACCGCAGCCAAAGCAAATTTTTATATACACTCATGGCTTTTTGCGGCATATGCCAAAAAGCCAATCCACGACAGGCAGGCTGACCTCTCGCATCCTTGTTACAGCAACGACTTTTCCCAGGTGGAAAAATGACACAGAGCCCGCATTCGTCTATGAGCTGTCCAGGCGCCTGGCCGGACAGGGTTATCAGGTTGATGTCCTTGTGCCTCATCATCCGGGCGCAGCAAGATTTGAGAGCATGGGCGGCATGAGGATTCACAGGTTCCAGTACTTTTGGCCTGCATTCATGCAAAAGCTCTGCTATGACGGCGGCATTCTTCCAAATATCAGGCGTTCATTCCTTGCCATGGTTCAGGTTCCATTCTTAGTCCTGGCAGAATGCTGTGCTGTGCGCAGGCTTGCCCGGAAAAACAAGTATGCGCTAATCCACGCGCATTGGGCTGTCCCCCAGGGCTACATTGCAAACCGGGTCAAGCAGGGCCTTGGCACAAAATATGTTGTTACAGTCCATGCCGGCGACGTTTTCCCGCTTCGTAACTCCTTTTTCAGGCATTTTGCCAAGAAGGCAATCCGAAATGCAGATCATTGCACAGCCAACTCAACATACACTGCTGAGAAAATAAGGTCCCTGTTCGGGAAAGGGAATAATAAAGAGAATAATACAGATTCTCCGACAGTTTCCCCTGAGATAATACCCATGGGTGTGGATTTCTCAATGTTCAGCAGGAAAAGCCGGCCAAACATGAAAGCCAGGCTCGGCATTGCAGGCAAAATGATACTGTCAGTCGGCAGGCTGGCAGAAAAAAAAGGCATCAGCTACCTCCTTGAAGCTATGCCCGCTGTTATAAAATCAAATAAGAATGCTAAGCTGGTTATTGTCGGGGACGGCCCTGAGAAAAAAATCCTGCAGGATAAGGCCGAAGGGCTCAGAATTTCCAAATCAGTCATTTTCACAGGCAAAGTAAGGAACGAGCTTCTTCCATCATACTACAGTTCAGCTGATGTATTTGTTTTGCCGTCTATAATTGCAGAGGGCGGCGACACTGAAGGCCTGGGTGTTGTCCTTCTCGAATCCATTGCGGCAGGCACGCCTGTTGTGGCCAGCAACGTCGGCGGAATCCCGGACATTGTCAAAAACGGCAAAACCGGCCTCCTTGTTCCGCAAAAAAAGCCCCAGTTGCTTGCTTTGGCCATAAACAGGATTCTAAAAAACAACTCGCTGGCAAAAAGCCTGGCAAAGAACGGGCTGGTGCATATCAGGCAGGCCTATTCTTGGGAAAAAATTGCTTCAAGATTTGCCAAGGCCTTTAAGCAAGTGTTAACAACAAGCAGGAAACAGGATTGAAAGGTGTCCAAGGTGAAAGTTTCTGAATTCGCGGAGTTCTACAGGCTCATCAGGCAAAGGACAGTCTCTGAAAAGCATTACATCAGGTTCCAGGAGTTCCAGGCAGAAAGGGTAGTGAGGGGAATTGCAGAAACAGTTGGCCTCAAAGGAAAGCTGATGCTTGACCTTGGCTGCGGCCGCGGCGGGTACACCAAGATTTTCCAGAAGCAGGGAGGCATTGTCGTATCGCTTGATATGGAACACCCCCCTGTGCCTAAGCTGTTCAGGGCATTCGTGCAGGGAGATGCAACCCAGCTCCCTTTCAAGGACAACACCTTTGATTTTGTTTACTCTTCAAGCCTAATAGAGCATCTTCCGGTTCCTTCCAAGTTTCTGAAGGAAGTCTGCCGCGTCATAAAAAAGGGTGCTGTTTTTTACCTGAGCTTTCCTCCATTCTACACCCCTGTCGGGGGCCACCAGTTCAAGCCCTACAACATGTTCCTGCCGGAGAGGGCAGCAACCTTCATGGCAAGGAAGTTCAACAACTCACGCTCATACAAATACAACGACGAGCGCGGGAAGCTATACATAATGACCATAAGAAAGGCAAGGAAACTTGCGAAGGCAGCGGGCTTTACTATCCTGAAAACCAAAACTAGGTTTTTGAAAATAAATCCATCAAGGATTCCATTGCTAAATGAGATACTGACTTGGCACGTTGAGTTTTACCTGCAGAAATAGCCATGATGAAATTCATCAGGAAAAGCCTTGCGACAATCTTTTCTTTCTTGTTCCTACTTAACTTTTCTTGCCTTGATTATCTGGTAGTGCGCATGATACGGGTCAATCCATGCAAAGAATCTCCCAATCAATTCCGGGAAAGGGTAATATCCGGCGCCCTTCACAGCTTCTATCTGAAATCCAGCCTGCGTTAATGCTCTCTTCAAAGACCTTGTTGTCATCACCACGACATGTCTTAGCGCACCCTGCTTCTTCTTGTCCATTTTTTTCCCGCTGTTGAAGACTTTTTGCATCCTGTCATCATTCATCTTGCTGATGCAGGCCATGTCGCCGTCTGTATTGTCCTTTATATGGGGTCCTGAAAATGGCTGCATGCCCATAAGCAATGCAAAAACATTATGCCAGCTTGCGAGATTTGGCGTGCCAATAAGGGCATAGCCGTCCCTGTCCAAAACCCTGTAAACCTCTGCAATGAATTGCTCAGTGTTTACCAGGTGCTCAATCACATGGTATGCAATTGCCACATCCACCGACCGGCCGGGAAGCGGGAATCTGTCATTGAGGTTTCCGATATAGACTGTCAGGCCCCTTTTCTTGGCCTGAATTGCCTTGCTTTTCACAAGCTCAATGCCTGCAACATTCTTGGTGCCTATAACGCCGGCATACTTCATGCTGTTTTCGCCATCCCAACAGCCCAGGTCAAGCAGCCTTGCGCCCTTTTTCCTTTCCATCAGGGAATAGAAAATATCAGTGGACCTTCTTGCAGTGCCCTGATAAAGCCATTTAAGATATCGTTTTATCATTTTGACTTTTCCATATCTGCCAGGAATCCAAAAAGTATTATCTGCACGCCCAGGGTTATCAGCAGCAGCGTCAGGATGACTGTTGGCGTCCTCCCGACAAGCCCTATTGCCAGGAACCTGTACACAAGGTATATGCCAAGCGCAATCCCGAACCCGAGAACAATGCCGCCAATCATGCCGAAAAATTTCAATGGCTCATAATCCCTGTAGATCCTGATGATGTTAATCCATGCCCTTACAGCATATCCCAATGGGTTGCTTATGAGCCTGCTTTTCCCGTCCTTCCTCTTGTCAAAGAACACCGGGACCTCTTTAACACGGAACTTCTGCTTGACAGCACGGATAATCTGCTCCTGGGTATAGGTGTGGTTGCTCCTTATGTTCACTTTCTCCGCCACCTTTCTGGTGAATGCGCGGAATCCGGTCTGGCCATCTGTAATCTTTGTCCTGGTTATGCTTGATATTATGCTGGAAAAAGCCATGTTCCCAAGCCTTTTGACAATTGGCATCTGTTCGATGTGCCCTAAAAATCGGCTGCCAAGCACAATGTCATTGCCATCCTCAATCTCCTTTAGAAGCTTCAATATTTCAGTTGCGCGGTATTGCCCGTCTGCATCGATATGCACTATGACATCAGCCTTGTGCTCAAGGCATTTCTCGATCTCAGTCCTGAAGACCTCAGCAAGCCCATAGTTCCTTGGATGGCTGTAAACCACTGCGCCAAATTTCCTGGCCAGCTTTGCCGTGGCATCTGTTGAGCCGTCATCAACAACAAGAATCCCGTAATCATATCTGGTCTTCTGCATGACCTTCTTGACACTTTCTATGACTGTGCCAATGCTCTTTTCCTCATTGTATGCGGGTATGCTTACAAAGACTTTCATGCCGCAGAAAAAGGGCAGGGCATTTAAATAATTTTGCAATGGGCAGGCGCTGTCCAGAGACTTGGTTTTGGCATCAAAGTTGCGAGGCTCTTCAATTATCGCCTAAAGCATTTTTCGCGGTGTTGTCACTCGTTTCACTCGTTCGACACTTGAGCAATTCTTCGAATTGTCAAGTTCCAGATAGAAAAATGCAATTATTGTCATTTGTTCAAAGCCGAGCCGATGCCAAAACTCGAGCCGAAGGCGAGATTCTGGACAGAGCCCAATGGATAAGGCGCTGCAGAAAATGTAAGTCCTGCCGTCAATTGACTGCCTCCCTCCGAACCAATGGGCAAGGCTATCCGGATTTTTTGTATGATGCAGCGCAATAAGGGCAGCAGAAGACAAGTGATGCGCCCTTAATCTTTTCGACATGGCCGAGGCCAAGGACCCGTGCACGGCAATGCACGCACACCCTGACTTTTGTCTCAATCAGGCTGTCAAGGACTCCGCCAAATTTTTCTATCACATCCAATACAAATTTCCTGCCTGCAGGCGTGAGGCGGTATTGTTTCTTTTCCCTCGCTTTTGGCGTTCCATGGACTATGTACCTGTTTTTCTCAAGGCTCTGCAAAAAAGGATAAATCTGGCCGGCGCTTATTTTCCTCCCGAGCTTGTCGCCGATTTCCATTATTATCTCGTAGCCATGCATAGGCCTGCTGTTGAGGAGCAGGATTGTGTAGAATTTCACCATGTTTGTAATTTTGACTGCCATGCATCCTGGTAAAACCGCAACCTTTATATATTTTATCAAATTCCGATATATCCAAATATGATATATTGATTGCAGGCATAAAGATGTATGGCTACAGGAAAAAGAGAAGGGGTTTGAGGAGGGCAGAGAATGGTTCTGCTCCAAGGACTGCCTTGCCAAGCGTAAGGAAAAGGTTGGAGGCGAGGCCATGATGCATAAATCAAGTGGCCATGGTTGCTGCCATTAAAAACAGGCGTTAAAATGGGCATCGAAGATAAGAGCACTACTAACCGGCTTTTTCAGGCATTGGTTTTTGCTGTTTTTTTGCTGGTTATGGTTGTTGCCATTGGCTGTGCCGTGCAGAAGCAACCAGCCATGCAAACTCAGATACCAACCCAGATATATAAGAACACTTACAAGAATATGTCTGTGTATGAATTGCATGGCCAGCTCAGGAACAAGGACTTTGTGCTGATTGATGTGCATATTCCTGAGCAAGTACACCTTAATGGTACAGACTATGTCATACCCTACAATGAAATCATGGACAACCTTGGTAATCTACCGCAGGATAAGAATGCCAAGATTGTTTTGTACTGCAGAAGCGGAAAAATGAGTCAGGAAGCTGCTGAAAAATTGGCGGCAGCGGGCTATACAAACATATATAACGTGCTGGGCGGAATCAATGAATGGGGAAGCATGGGCTATGGGGTTGGATAATGGTGCATGAAAATAATACATCTCAAGGTAAACCAAGCATCACTCCGATAATTTATGGACTTTTAGGATCGATTGTCTTGTCAGCTCTTTATTTTGGGCTGATGACCTGGCTAAGCGGTTTTAAGATTGCATGGGAGCAATTCATGCAGCTGTGGCCGTGGATGAGCATCCTCATCACCGGGTTTGGCATGCAGGTGGGATTATTCACATACCTCCATCAGCAGAAGAAACTTACTGCAGATGAAAAGGCAAGCATGGCAGCTTCAGGAGGGGTGTCAACGACCTCAATGCTTGCGTGCTGCGCGCATCACCTAACCGACATCGCCCCCCTGCTCGGGATTAGCGCCCTGACATTTTTCCTTGCGAAATATCAAGTTACATTCCTTGTATTTGGTATTTTTTCAAACATCTTTGGCATTGTATTCATGCTGAAGAGCATGAGTAGATGCGGGATAAAAACGAAGTCAGGATTCATGAAACTGCTTTTATCAATGAAACATGCATTCTGGCTTAAAGTTGTTGTATTGGCCGGAATCACTGCAACGCTTATAAGCGCAGTGATTGCAGTTAGAGGTGTGTAAAATGGCTGGTAAAAAAAGGAAAAGCGCCGGAAAAGGCAAGGAAGATAGCAACTTTGAGAAAGCTGTGCTCAGTGTGTTGATTGCAGTGCTCATTATTTCTGCCGGCTTCACTTTTTATACTCTTTTTATGCCCGCTAAAAACGATAAGGCAACAAATAAAAATCCAGGGGGCAGCCAGCCAGGGCAGGCAGCCCAGCAAACAGGACTCAATGAGATAGTCACCGGGAGCACAGATGCGGGAGGGGTGGCAATCCAGCTCAGGCCTATTGGCGTTGAGAACGGGAAACTTAGGGTTGATTTTGCAGCAAACACCCATGATGTGACATTGTCCAATTTCTATCTGTCAGATATAACCACTCTTGAGTACAATGGTATTACTTTATTGCCTGAATCTGTGCCTGTAATGTCCGGGCATCATGTGTATGGCCAGCTCATATTCAATCTTGATGCAATGCCAGGGAGTTTTACAATCAAAATAAAGGGAATACCGCTTGTGGATGAGAGGGTCTACCAGTGGAGCACAAAATGAAAAAGAAAATAATGGCCGTCAAGGGCATGCATTGCGCAAGCTGCGCCATCACAATAGAGAGGTCACTGAAGAAGGTCGAAGGAGTGCAAAAGGCGAATGTAAATTATGCCAATGAAAAGGCATATATTGAATTTGACGAGGCAAAAACAGTAGAAAGCAAACTTGTCGATGCAGTTCGGAAAGTTGGCTATGATGTTTATGAGGATGCAAAAGTGTCTTCTGCCAATCCAAGCGGCACCGGTTCAGGAGATGCTGCAAAAAATGAGAAAAAATCAGGGGAGAAGGCATCAGAAGAGACAGCCAGGCTTGATGTGGAA
This sequence comes from Candidatus Woesearchaeota archaeon, assembly GCA_018303405.1. NCBI lineage: Archaea > Nanobdellati > Candidatus Woesearchaeota > Candidatus Woesearchaeota archaeon. Next base: position 36,468 of record JAGVYD010000010.1, read on the forward strand.
GGCATGATGTCCCAGCACTGCGCGCTGATTGTGGAAAGCAGCGTGAAAAAGCTCGAGGGAATCAAGGATATCAAGACGAATTTTGCAGCCGAAAGGGCCGAGATAAAGTTTGATCCAGGAATTGTTGGCGTGCAGGAGATAATTAAGGCCATTGACAACTCCGGCTACAAGGCAACACTGGCCGATGCTGATGAATCAGGATTGCACGCAGACCATGAAAAAGCCATGAGAGACAAGGAAATCAGCAAATTGAAGGCAAGATTCATTGTGTCTCTTGTCTTTGGGCTTCCTCTACTCTATCTTGCAATGGCAGAAATGACTGGTCTCCCAGTTCCTGGATGGGACATGAAAATGATGGCTTTTGTCCAGCTCGGGTTTGCAACACCCATCATATTTTACTCGGGGATCAGCATTTTCACAAGCGGTGTCAAGGCAATGCTCAACCTGAATCCCAACATGGACAGCACTATTGCCTTGGGCACAGGCACTGCCTACATCTACAGCCTGCTTGTGACTTTTTTCATAGAAGGGCAGCTGTATTATGAAATCGCTGGGGTGCTTATTGTATTCATTCTGCTCGGCAGGCTGCTTGAAGCAAAGGCAAAAGGCAAGACAAGTGAGGCAATAAAGAAATTGATAGGCCTCCAGCCGAGAACAGCGCTGGTCGAGCGGGACGGGAAGGAAATAGAGGTAAAATTCGAGGAGGTTGCAGCAGGGGACATTGTCATAGTGAAGCCAGGCCAGAAAATCCCCGTTGACGGGATGGTCCTGAGCGGCGCTTCCGCAGTTGACGAGTCAATGATCACGGGAGAGAGCATACCTGTTGAAAAAAGTGAAGGGGACAATGTTATTGGAGCAACCATAAACAAAACGGGCACTTTTAAGTTCAGGGCAACAAAAATAGGAAAGGACACTGTCCTTGCCCAGATAATCAAACTGGTCGAGGAGGCGCAGGGAAGCAAGGCGCCAATCCAGGCTCTCGCGGACAAAATTTCATATTATTTTGTTCCGACTGTTGGGGCTATTGCGATAATTGCTTTCCTGCTCTGGTATTTTGCATTTGGCATGGGCTTCCTGTTTTCATTTGGCACATTCGTCACAGTTCTTATCATTGCGTGCCCATGCGCCCTTGGTCTTGCTACCCCTACAGCAGTCATTGCTGCAACTGGAAAAGGAGCTGAGAATGGCATTCTTATCAAGGATGCAGAAAGCCTGCAAAAATTGAGTGATATAGATGCTGTTGTTTTTGACAAGACGGGGACATTGACAAAGGGCCAGCCATCTGTCACTGATATCCTCACTTTTGGGAAATATAATGCAGACCAATTGCTGAACCTTGCAGCAATAGCTGAAAAGAGGAGTGAGCATGCGCTGGGAGATGCGATAGTAAAACATGCTGAAGCAAAGGACGTTGTACCTTATGCACCAGACAGCTTCAAATCCATAACAGGAAAGGGTGTTGAGGCATCATTCAAGGGAAAGAAAATACTTGTTGGAAACCGCAAGCTTCTGATTGAGCATAAAATCCTGTCTGGCAAAGAAGATATGGATGGTGTGACTGAAAGCTTTGAAAAGCTCCAGGATGAAGGCAAGACTGTTGTTTTCGTGGCCGTGAACAGAAAAATTGAGGGGATAATTGCCATTGCGGACACGCTGAAGGAAAGTTCAAAAAAGGCAGTTGAGGAATTGCTTTCAATGGGCAAAGAGGTTGTCATGATAACAGGCGACAACAGGAAGACAGCCGAGGCAATAGCAAAGCAGCTTGGCATCAGCAAATCCCTTGCAGAGGTGCTTCCTGGCGAAAAATCAGAGGAGATTAAGAAAATGCAGGCAAGCGGAAAAAAAGTGGCTTTTGTCGGGGATGGAATAAACGATGCTCCTGCATTGACTCAGGCAGATGTTGGCATTGCTGTAGGGGCAGGAACTGACATTGCCATAGAGGCAGGGAATGTCGTGCTGATGAAAAGCGACATTATGGATGTGGCCAAGGCAATGAAGCTGAGCAGCTACGCAATGAAAAAAATAAAGCAAAATCTTTTCTGGGCATTTTTCTACAACATAGTCGGCATACCTATTGCAGCAGGGGTGCTCTATCCTTTTACAGGATTCCTGCTAAACCCTATTATTGCAGGAGCAGCCATGGCTTTCAGTTCAGTTAGTGTTGTTGGAAATTCATTGTTGATGAAAAAATATAAATTTAAATAAACTTGCAGACATTTATGCACAAAGAATCAATCACGGTCCATCCTGATTTTAAATTAGACTACATTGAAAACAGTCATCATGCCAAAACTTTTTTCCTTAGCTCCTCCTTGTTTGGGGTTCCTATGAATTCAAGCTTTCCATTAATTACGATGCCCGGAGCGGCCATTATTGGATATTTCTGAAGGATGCCTGGATTCCTGGTGACGTCAATAACTTCGTATTTTATGCCAAAATCATCCAGATATTTCTCGACCCTGAGGCAGCTGCTGCAGTTTGGCGTGACAAGTAGCTCAACTTTCATTTTAGCCACCATCGCCTTTACGTTCCTTTTTCCTGAGTTTGTTGAACAATGCAAACATCAATAAAATGACAACGCCGAATAATGCAATGTAAAAAACTATCCTGGCGAAGAGGTTCTGCAAAAGGGCAATAACAAAGTCTGTTGTCTTGGACATCATTATGTTGATGGCCAATTGGCTGGAAGATGGGCTCATTGCAAGCCCGTCTGTTGCAGCATAATAAAAAATCAGGCTTGCCATGATAAAAAATATCAGGCCGGACAGAAAATCAGTTAATGTCAATGCAATCTTTTTCCCAAACAGACTGTAGGAGACCTCTTTTTTGAAAACATTTATTTTTTCAATCATGCCTGTCTTGTCCACGAAGAATGACAGGGCAAACAAGGGAACCACCATCCCAAAAACATAAACAACAGAATAAATCCCTCCCAAAAGAGTTGAGCCCGGAAGCAGGGAAAGCGCCATTGCGCCTGCGAGAACAGGGGCGCAGCAAAGTGTTGCAAAGCCCGAGAAAATTCCCAAAAGGAAGACAGACCATGCGCCTGTGACCTTGAGCTGGTGTTTTGTCCGGAAAGGCAGTGAAAGGTGGAAACCTGACAATATTGAAATGCCGAGCAGGAACATCAGGCCGCCGGCTGCGAGATAAAGCTGGTTGTGGTAAGCCTTAAACAGCTGGCCAAAAAAGCCCATGCCCAGTCCAATAGGCAGAAAAACAGCAAGAAGCCCAAGGAAAAAGACTGAAGTCATGAGCATGACGGTCCTTTTCTGCCTGAAAATCGAGCCAAAATATGCAGGGAGCAGCACGCCAATGCAGCAGGGCGCAAACAATGCCGCTATTCCTGCAATAAAAGCAGTTATCAACGCTGCCAAAATTAGGATTTCCATGTTTTCGTTTTTCCCTTATGCTTTTTTATCATGCCGTGATTGCAGACACTTTCTGTGCCAGGAGATTGTTGTTTATCGCCATGTTCGGGTCATCATAGGCAAATGCAACATTTCCATTTTTGTCTATCACAAAATAGGAATGGCCAGGGTAGCTTCCTTTGTGCATGGATGACTCCATATTCAATACACCATATGCTTTTGACACTGCCCTGTTTGTGTCAAAAAGGATTGTGGCAGAGCCATATTTTGGCTGTGAAGCTATAATCCTGTCCCACTGCGACTTTGAGTCAACGACTACCGACAATGAAACAACCTCTCCATTGTTGAGCCTGCTGTCCTGTGCCAGCGCAATGATCTGGTCCCAGCATGCCGGATAGCACATTGAGCCTTCATTGAAGAAGAGAATGGCTGTCTTTCCCCTGAAATCGCTCAACTTAATGCTTGTGCCATCTCTCTTGGTTAGTGTGAAGTCGGGTGCTTGCTGTCCTACTGCACTCGCAAAAGTCAGTGGAATCAAAGCAGAATTGGAGTTGTCTTCGCTGGCACTATTCCCGGTTAATACGCTTCCGCCATGATGGCCCGGAGGGCAATCTGCCATGCCTCTATCCATATTTGTGCCATCTGTAGCATGATGGCTGGCCATATCATCGTTTGCGCTTAGGCTCTGGCCAGGATGCATTCTTGCCATCATCTGCTCGTAGCTTTCCTGCCCGTTGGTTTGCTGCGCATAAATTTCTTGGGTGGTCCTTCCGTCTATGCCACTGTCTTTTTTCCTTAAATTGCCCGTACTCAAAATAAAAGCTGTTCCGCTCAGAAGCAAGACAATTAAAATTGAGACTATCATTATTTTTTTGTTCATTCTTTGTCACCCTCATCTAATGTTTATGCCCTTCTTTGTCCTTGCCATGCCCCGACATCATGAAAATGTGTGAAAGCCCGCAAAGCGCAAAGAAAACCAGGCTAATCCATCCATTTGTTCCCCAGCCGGTATAATACCCCCCTGCCGCAATGAAGGCAATCGGAAGCAGGCATAACAGCACCATCCAGAACACGTGGCTTTTCCTTAGCCTTTGAAATAAGCGAGAGAGTCCATTGGCTTTTCCATATGAATTCGATGAGATGCCTTCAGAGCCTTCCACCACTTTCATTTTGTGCACCTTGTATTCCGGCCATAAATATCATGCATAGCATAATATTAGTTTAGCATCCTCCGACCATCTGCGCTCCAATTGGACTTCCCGGTGTTGAAAAACCTGAATCCTGGCCTGTGTCCTGCCCTGATGTCTGGCTTACAGAATTCCCGTATGCCGAACTGCCTCCGAAATCGGACAAGGCATCGTTGATTCTCCATAACTGAACAGCCTGGACAACCGACACAAGCATCAATGCCCCAAAAACAGCCAACACAATGTATTTTTGCAATGGATTTTCCATTTTAACAGCCTCCTACCATGCCAGAGCCATCTGCTGCTGCCTGCAAACCTTTTTCAATGCCCCTGTATTTGTTTGAGGCAAGGTTAATGTAATTCAATTCTATGCCTTTTTCAGAAAGCGCCTTTGCCTTTGCCGTCATCGGGCCTGGAAAAAACAGTGTTTTCCATTTGCCCATCTCTTCGAGTATCTGGTCATTTGTGTATTCATTACCATGTTCTGTGATGAGGTACTTTGCAAGGCCCCTCATAGCAAAGCTATGCGCGCAGCTGCATGCTGCCTGGCCATTCTGGAATATTACTGCCTGAGCCCCGCAGCAATATTCACAGCTGATATTCATTCCAATGTCAATATATCTTTCGAGATCATTACCTGAAAGTGTCAGGCTTCTGTCAAGCTCCCCTAGCTTTTTTATTGTGGCGTCTGCCTTTTGCGGATTTTGTGCAGAAACATCATCAAAGCTGACGCCAAGCTCAGCGCCATAAATTGCAGGAATTCCATGTGGCATTATATTATTTGTGTCTGAAATTGAACTACCAATTGAATTAAAAAGCAAGCTTCCCTGTGATTTAGACATCATCATGGAAAGATGGTCTTTATGCTGTATATTAGCCTGCACCAATTGGACCGTGTTTACAAGTGAGAAAATTAAGGTAATGATCATCATGTATGTCATGATTTTGCCAAGTCCAAATCCTGATTTTTTTTGTTTGTTCTCCATTTTATCCATCTTGCATATCATGATTAATGACAGCAGCTGTGGTTACTGTGAGCTGTGCCATTTTTCTCAGCCCCCTTTTTCTGCTCTTCAAATTTTTTAATGCAATCATTGGAGCAAAACCATTTGCCATGCATTTCCATGCCTGTTCCTTTTGTCTCTTTCATACCGCAAATCGGATCTTTTCTTCTCGATAATCCAAACATTTTTTTCACCTCAGCGGATCATGGTTATTTGCATTGCCCGAAAACCACGGCTCAAACCATGACTCTAAGCCGCCTTGCAGATTGCCCGCAAGGCAGCCTTATGGTATCGGGGGTTTTAAGTTAAATGAATATTTGGTGGAGTAATGTTGTTCATCTTCCTTGCCTTCACTTTTTTTATCACCAACAAAATCAAGTAAGAAAACGTCTTATTAATAGCTTATTAAGGACAAATAAGAGGCATCTTCCATAAAGCTTAAAAAGGGCATTTGGTGTTTTTTAAGCATGACAAATTTTATGATTGTGCCGCCCTGGTTTTTGGGGTATAACATAATACTTGAAGCCATATTTGCATTGGTCACGCTCATAGTCAGCAGGTATGCCTTCAAGATTCATAGACTGACTGAGCAAAGACAGCTCAGACTTTTTGGCACTGCGTTTCTGGCCATTTCTATATCTTATTTCATACAATCATTCCTGAATCTTGCAATACTTTCCAACCTCACAGAAAAAATATGCCACATGGTCAAGGCAGAAAATATAAATACGTTAAATTTAATTGGAATCTATACTTATGTCATTTTTTTCTCATTCGGATTGCTTATGTTGTTTTACATGACGCTCAAAATAAAGGATATCAGGATTTTCAGTTTTTTGCTGATTGTGGTGCTTTCCGCCATATTTGTGAGCATAAATGTCCTTTTTATGTTCTATCTCATCTCTTCAATAATCCTGCTCTCTGTCTGCCTGCATTACCTGAAAAATTACCTTGACAAAAAACAGCCAAAGACATTGCTCGTGCTGGTAGCTTTTGTGTTCCTGCTATTTGGCAGGGTGCACTTCATCTTTGCTCTTAATCATGGCACGTACTATGTCATTGGCCACATACTTGAATTTGGCGCTTATGGGCTGATATTAATCAATTTATTGAGGGTTTTAAGTAAAAATGAGCAAAAAACGAGATAGGCTTCAGATTATACATGACATTCTGAAGGCTATCGCCAGTAGGAATGGGAGGATCAAGCCAACCCACATACTTTATAGATCAAACATCTCACACCAGATGCTTGAAGATTACCTGAAAGAGATGATGGCAAAGGGATTTATCACAGAGCACGTGCTTGGGCAGGGGAAGACCTATTCTTTGGCACCGAAGGGATTTGAGTACCTGAACAAATACAAACTGATTATAGAGTTTACAGAGTCCTTCGGATTGAATGAAGATGATGAATAAGGCCGAGATGCTAACTAATCCTATACTCCCTGGGAATATTCAAGATGTGCACCCGACAATTGAATATGCCGCCGCCATCAAATAATTGAATCATTGACATGTCAGAAATCGACTTTGTACACTCTGAGCTTTACCAGGCAGTTCTTGACATAAATTTATAAACAATGGTTAACCACCGATATGGTAGACTTTGTCTCTTAAAGACAACGTCTTAAATAGGATACGGCAAGGTGAATAATCAACTGGGCCCAATCCTTAATGTAAAATTCGAAGATGACCAAAAAAAACTACCAGATAAAGGGCATGCATTGCCACGCCTGCGAGGTCCTCATAGAGAGGAACTTCAAGAAAATCGATGGCGTCGAGATAGTGGAAGCAGACTACACCACTGGCAGAGTAGAGTTGCAATACAACAAGGAGCCATCCCTGAAAAAACTGAACGACTCCATAAAGAAGCATGGGTATTCAATCTCCCCGGCATCCGAGAAGCGGCCGCTATACCAGGATGAAAAGCCAAATTATTTTGAGATTTTCATGTACCTGCTGGTTCTCATAGCTGTTTACGTCATCCTGCAGCCCTTTGGGCTCATCCCCGACCTTTCACTTACTGACAACATGGGCTACGGCTTCATTTTCATGCTTGGAATAGTCGCAGCATTCTCCACCTGCCTTGCCGTTTCCGGCGGCCTGCTGCTCGCCGTTGCTGCAAAATACAATGAAATGCACCCTGGCCTCAGCAGGTGGCAGAGGTTCAAGCCAAACATTTACTTCAATGTCGGGAGGATTCTCTCCTACACGATGTTCGGCTTTATCATTGGCGGCTTTGGCGCCGCCCTTACATTGTCGCCGCGCGGAAGCGGGATACTGACAATTATTGTGAGTATAGTCATGCTCTTGCTTGGTTTCCAGCTTCTCAACCTGTTTCCTGGCCTGAGGAAATTTCAGCCCAAGATGCCAAAATTCCTTGGCCACAGGGTGCATGATCTTACATCAATGGAAAGCAATACTGCGCCTTTCCTGCTCGGCGCTGGGACTTTTTTCCTTCCCTGCGGATTTACAATGGCGCTTCAGCTTTATGTGCTGACCAAGGGAAGCGCATATGTCGGGGCAATGACAATGCTCGTGTTTTCCCTGGGAACCATGCCCACGTTGGCATCATTGGGCGCAATCACCAGCTATGTCAAGGGCGAATTTCAGAAAGGCTTTCTCAAGCTGGCAGGGGTCGCGGTGATTCTCATGGCACTTTTCAACATTGTCGGCGGCATTTCGCTTGTTGGCCTGGAAGCTGGCATTTTTTCCCCTGCGGGAAATTTCCTGTCCACACCCGGAAGCTGGAAGGCGGCCGAGCTTGGCAAGGTTGCACTTGGCTCGCAGGGCGGCAATGCCCAGCTGCAATTAGCGCCATTGGTGGACGGCAAGCAAGTTGCCAGGATGAAAGTCGATGGGCTGGAATACGAGCCGGCCAATTTCAGGGTCAGGCAGGGAGTTCCGGTTGAATGGCAGATTGATGCCTCTGATGCATCCGGCTGTGCGCATGTTTTGATCATGCCCAAAATGAAGATTTCCACCTATTTATCCGGCGACAAGATGAACATCATAACCTTTACCCCTGCAGAAGCTGGCAATTATCCATTCAGCTGCAGCATGGGGATGACCACCAGGGGCGCATCATTCGAGGTTGTTTCGAACACACAAGAGCTCAAAGCGGCTTCATGAGCGGGGGAAAATAAAATGAAAAAAACCCACCTTAAGATCAAGGGCACACACTGCATTGCGTGCAAGACACTTATAGAGGAAGTGTGCTCAGAAATGAGCGGGATAAAATCATGCAAAGTGGATTTCAGGACAGGAGAGGCAATTATTGAGCATGACGAGAAAATGGATTTGGCAGGCCTGAAAAAGGAAATTGAGTCTCTTGGCGAATACAAAGTTATGTGAGCCCGGGCAAGAAGTAACTCTGAATGGTTCATCTCACCATGTGGAAACCTTTTTAAACATGTTTCTGGTTTAATTCTGCATGGGGGACGCAAGCTATTTGGCCATATTCCTGTTCTTTTTGTATACTTGGGGAATCGGCTTTGCCGTGTCGTCAATAGGAAAAAAAATTGAGAATTTCTGGGAAAGGAACATCATGCGCATTGGCTTTGGCCTGGCAGCATTGCCTTTGATAACAATAATCCTGAGCCTTTTGCATATTCCTGTGGATTGGAGGCTCATCCTATTTTTGAGCTTGGCCTGTCCGGCCTATCAGCTTTTCGCACATTTTAGCGGCAAGAATAAAATGCAGGCTGGGTGGCCATCTAAACTCAAGCTTACAAAGTCCGGCTTGTTTGTAATCCTTGTCCTCTTGATGTTCATATTTACGTTGTTTATGTATGTCAAAGGCGCGCACGTCTATCCATATTTCGAGGATGATGACCCATGGAGCCATGCTGTTGGGGTAGCCTATGTGGCTGAAGAAAAAACTGTTTTCAATCCTGACAGGGGCACGAGCTACCTTGACCCGTACCCTCCTGGCTATGATGCAATCCTTGGAATCCTCAAGCAGACATCGCACCACATGATGTGGACTGTCAAATTTTTTAACGCGCTTATGATTTCCCTGGGCATTTTTTTCATTTACTATTTCGCCAAGAAACTAATCTCAAATTCAACGCTTGCCCTTTTTGCAACAGTCATCTACACATTTCTTCCCAGCACACTTAGCCATTTCATCTGGGCGCACTCATTGGTTCCTGGCTTTTTTATGGTTATTTTCTATGCAGCCGAGCATATAAAAGATGACCCAAAATACATTTACATAACCTCGCTTGTTATGTCAGGCGTTTTCTTCAGCTCATTTGACCAGTCGATAAAGCTGGCCCTGTTTTTCATACCCTACCTGCTCTTGACGTATTTCATGGACAGGAAAGCCGCAGTAAGGCTGTTCTATTCAGGCGCTATTGGCCTCGGGCTGATGATGTTGTGGATATTTCCTCTATTGCTCCGCTATGGCTCGCCCTCTGGGCTGTTTGCATCGCTCTTTGGCCCCAACGCTGCAATTTCAGCTAGGGGAATTGCAGGCAGCGCAGACAGGAGCTATAGCTTCGACGACATTGTCAATGCCAAAATGACAAATATGATTAACAGCCCAATAGGGATTGGACTTGTCATTTCTGCATTGGTGATAGCAGGGCTCACATTCTGCCTTTTTCATTTGCTTGCCGGAAAGGCTAAACCCGGATCAAAGGACAAGAATCTTCTCCATTCCATAATCCTGTCCTGGCTTTTAATGGCATTTTTTGGCTTGTATGGCATTCCCATGCGACTAATCCCGTTCAGGTGGTGGATGCTCCTGGCAATTCCAGTTTCAATTTTGGCAGCCTACGGCCTGCTTTTTGTCCTGGAGCTGCTCAACAACATCAGCAAAAGCAAGGCATTCAGCTACTTGGTGGTAATAGCCATTATTGTAGGGGTATGGTTCACATCAGGCATACAAAAATACACCGTCAATACAGCAGTATGGCCCCCTGGAGCGTTCTGGAGCTCCAATGAGGAAATCCAGGGATATCTTTGGGTTGATGCAAACGTACCTGACGGGGCCAGGGTTTTCCCGTTGGAGAATCGGGGCATTATAGTTGCATTTGATAAGTACACTTGCGCATGGTGCCCGGATGAGAATGCTATCCGTAGGGGGATTGTCAATACATCAGTGGATGATATTTATAAACTTTTAAAGGAACGCAATTATGAATATGCACTGTTCGAAGGCCAGATTGCCAAGAAATATGGGGGAGAGGCAGCGCAGGCAAAATTAGCAGAGTTTGCAGATTCGGGCCTGTTTGAGCCCATATTCCAGAATCCTGGGCTAATTGTCTTTCGGATAAAATAGGAATGGACCAGCCTGGCAGCCAGGGGTAACTGACAATGACGAATTATGCCAAAAAAGCTTTCCGCAACATTGCTATTGTTTATACTTTCTCGTTATTTGCAGCTGCGCTTGGATATCTTGTGAGAATATATTTTGCCAGAAATCTTGCCACAGACGAATTCGGGCTTTTCTATGCTATTGTTGCATTCCTTGGCCTTTTCAGCATGTTCAAGAGCATGGGGTTTGACAGGGCCCTGATATATTTCATCCCAAAGTTTATCGCAGAGTCATCCTACCAGAAGATTAAGGATTCAGTTATTTACTCAGGAACCGTGCTACTTGTGACAAATGGCGTTTTTCTCACGCTTATTTTCGCTTTCAGGAATTTTCTCGCAGAGCATTTCTTCAACAACAGCCAGGCGACATATGTACTGATGATACTGGCTGTTAGTTTTTTCATAGACCATTTTGTAGTTCTTGTGAAATACACAGCGCAGGGCCTGCAGAGAATGGGCATTTTTTCAGGAATTGACCTTGTGAGAATGATCCTGATTGCCATAGCAAGCTTTGTGGCCCTGAGCCTGGGCCATGGCCTACTGGGAATTTCCATTGCATATGTGGCCGCACACCTAATACTATTTGCAATATTCTATCCAATAATTTTCAGGAAAAAGCTCAACCTGCTGGCTGAAAATCAATTTTCCTGGAACAAGGCATTGCTGAATGAACTTTTTTCATTTGGCAAGCACATGATTCTCCTCTATCTTGGAGGCATCCTCATTGGCTATTCTGATACTCTGATGCTTACCTATTTCAGATCTTTGGAAGAAGTCGGGGTCTATAGCGCGGTGTATCCCTTTATGATAATGCTGTGGTATTTTCCGTCCTCAATAGCAAATGTTTTTTTGCCCATTACGTCCGAGCTTTGGAACAAGAAACTGATAGGGCCTTTACAAAAAGGCATGAAACTTTTGTATCGGTACACATTGATAATAATACTCCCTGCAAGTTCCTTGCTGTTTGTCTTTGCAAAAGATATTCTGCTCATTTTTTATGGTGCCGATTATGTTGTGGGCAGCCCGGCCCTGAAGATTCTTGCAATAGCCATCATTTTTTACAGTGTACACCTGATTAACAGCAGTGTTTTTACAGGCATTGGCAGTCCTCAGACTCATACCCGAATTGTCATTGCGGGCGGGCTTCTCAATATAGTTCTGAATTACTTTTTAATCCCTGTTTATGGCATTGTTGGGGCTGCAATCGGCACAGCTGTCGCTTATTTTGTCATGAATTCTGTCGGCATAATTCTATTGAAGAAAAGAAACCTTATGACTCCGCCTTATTGGGAATGGTTCAAAACATTACTATTGACGTTGTTGTTTCTTGGAGTAACTTCTTACCTTAACTGGAATATTACCCTTGGGCTGTTCATTAAAATCCCCTTGATTTTAGTGGTCTCAGGATCTGCATATGTCCTCTTTTTGTTCCTGTTGAAATTGGTCTCAGTGAATGAGGTAAAAGATCTCATAAGCAGAATAACCAGCAGGGGCAAAAGCGACAAGAACTAAACAATGTGTACTGCCAAACAGCCACACTTTCTGAACCAACAGAGCCTGTCAAACAAAACAAATATTTATTCAACAACTATTTATTCAGAATCCTTTTTTACTTTTTTTCAATCGTGGGCAAGTATCCCACTATCTCTTCGTAAAGTGGATATAGCTCTTTGTAAACTTCCACCACTGTTTTGCCGGTTCTTTCTTTGAACAACTCTTTGATTACATCCCCTTTGTCAACCTTATCAGTCATTTTGTGCATTGCCACGGAAATCTTTCTCTCATTGTCGCGCAGAAGTCGTTCAATAGGATTTGCCCCTGGGTATTTCCATAAACAAGGATGAATATTCACGCATTTGAAATTATCCAATATATTCTTCCTGATTATTTTCTTGCCATGGCAGCACAGGAAGATTTCTCCGCCCGTTTTTTTAAGTTCTTCATGAAAATTTGAGTTGTCTAGTGATGCAAGACCAAATATTGGCAAATCTAGGCTTTTTGCAGCAATCTCAATAGTTTCGTCCTGAGGAATAACAGCCACAATCTCATATCCCCTGGCCAGGCAACTCATCAATGCCGTCCATCCAGCTTGCCTCCCTCCGTAAAATATGATTTTCATATAACAATCCCTTCTCTATGAATTGTTCTAAATATTTTAAATAACCTTCTCTTTTATGTTGTGAAACCCCACCCTTTAGGTTGATTTATTTGGGAGTGGGTCATTTGTACTGCCTCGCTTTATTACACTATTAGCTTTTATTAATGTATTGTCATCTATATGTACACCATGTTTTATAAAAGCCTTGCTTCCGATAAGACAATTATTCCCTATGTAGATGTTACCACAAACATAGGATTTATATTTAGGATGATAATTTTTTGTATACATGTAAACATAGTGGCTTATCCTAACGTTTTCACCAATCCGTATGACAAAGCCCTGTGTAGAATGTAAGATACATTCCTCACCCAGATAAGTGTTTTTGCCTATAATAATTTTTCCTTCACCTAATAGTTTTATGTTGTCACCATTGAATCTTACACTTGGGTCTATTTCATATTTTTCCATATATTCCTCATACTTTGATTTATAATAATGCATTTTCAATAGTCCATATATTTTGGCAAATAAGTTCATTGTTAATCACCTTTTTCCTGCTAGAATTTTTCCTTAACACACATTTTTGTGATAGGCTGATTTGACAAAATTTTTATGGATGCTGTTTTTCCGATCAATGCCTCAAAATATTTGGGTTGAAGTCCCTTTTTCATCTTGCCTTTCCTTAACACAATCAGGTTTTCCATGCTGAATTTCTTTCCCTTGCTTATATTTTTCTTGGCAAACACATACTCTCTGGCAAAATCATATAACTCTTTTTCCTCTTTCAAAATAACCTTCCTGTCATCTCCCAATGTTTTTTCCAAGTCCCTGATTCCCTTTACCATCTGTTTGAGCTCATGGGGGAGAATAGCAAACCCATGATCCGGGCCCGGCAGCGAGTTATCTGTTGTATAGTGTTTTTCAACAAGGTTGGCTCCGAGAGCAACCGCTCCAAGAGGGGGGATTAAATGATCTCTAGCATGGTCGGAGAGTCCGACCGGCAATCCAAATATTTTTTTTAAAGTGGGTATCACTTTCAAGTTTATGGTTTCAATAGGCGCCGGGTATTTGGCAGTGCATTGCATGAGGCATATCTGAACATCCCTTTTGTTCCTGATGACATGCAGAGCCCTTTTTATCTCGCCAATTGTGGAGGCTCCTGTAGATAATATTATTGGCTTGCCTTTGCTTGCAATATATCTCAGCAAAGGCTCATGTGTTATGCTGTAAGAAGCAATTTTATAAGAACTTATCCCCCTTCTCTCCAGCTCATCCACTGCCTCTTCATCAAACGGGCTGCACATGAAAATTATGCCTTTTGCAATGCAATATTTTTTTAATTTTGGCAGCCATTCATAAGGCAATTCCATCTCCCGTATTATGTCATATATCGATTTCTTCTTTCCGATATAATCTGCGGTGCCAGCTTTCTTGACATATAACTTATTTGCCCTGTACAATTGAAATTTGACAGCATCTGCTTTTGCCTCAACGGCAATATCAATCAATCTCAAGGCCTGTTTGAAATTCACTTTTGGATCTCTGGAAATTCTAAAGTTCGCCCCGGCTTCAGCTATTACAAAGCAAGGTTGCCCATCGCCTATTTGCCTATTTTCTATTTTTACCAATTTGTTTTTCGGCATTTTTCCAATCCCTCCATGTATCAATATCAATCAATGCTCCTGGTTCCATTATTATAAATTGCACATTTTTATCATCTACTAATTTATTTTTATTCATGATGACATTGTATTTTGAGAAATAAATAGCTCCATTCTCCTTATACAATGGCTTGTAAAGCTGCCTATTGACCCTTTTCTTTGGATAAAATGGAATATACTCCCTGGATTTTTTATCATGTACCCAGTATCTGCCATAATCTTCCTCAACACTTACAACGCTGTTGCAATTATCTTTTTTCAGCAATTTTATTGCCTCAATTACTGCATCTCTGCGCAATAACGGATTTGTAGGGTAGAGCAGCAATATGATGTCTGTTTTGTAGCCTTCTTTTTTCTCCAGATGCTTAACAGCGTGCTGAAGCACCGGGAGCGTAGGTGTACTATCCTTAGCTAATTGCTTGGGCCTTATAAATGGAGTTTCAGCGCCATATATGTTTGCAATTTTTGCTATCTCTTCGGAATCTGTGGATACAATAACCCTATCGATGGCTGAAATAGATTTTGCCAATTCTATGGGATAGGCTATTAGGGGCTTGTTAGAAAGCATCTTGATATTTTTTTTGGGTATGCTCTTGCTGCCTCCTCTTGCAGGTATAATGGCCACAACGCCCGCTTTCCTGCTTTTTGTGCTTTTTTTATTTCTTTTCAAAGAAATCACCTATTACCTTAATAACGCTGTTTTGCTCGTCGTCTGTCAATCCAGGATACATGGGAATTGAGATTATTCTTTCGTAAAAAGATTCCGCATTCTTGCAAAGCCCTCTCTTGTACCCCCTCTTCTCATAGCATCCGTGCCAATATACAGGTATGTAGTGCACCTGGCAGTGTATGCCATTCTTCTTCAGGTGGTTAAACAAGCTTAATCTAGTTTCTTTGTCCTTAACTTTGATCACAAAGAGATGGTAAGAATTGAGCTGTCCGGGATTTTCCGTGATTAATTCTATATTTTTGTTGCCTTTAAATGCCGCCTGGTATTTTGCAGCGATTTCTCGCCGCCTTTTAATAAACCCGTCAACCTTTATCAGCTGGCTCATTCCAAGCGCGCACTGGAAATCTGTAATCCTGTAATTATACCCAAATTCAGGAATCTCATAAAACCACGGGCCTTCATTTTTGCTAATCATTTTTTCTGGGTTTTTTATCATTCCATGGTTCCTGAGGCGCAAAAGCCTATCGTACAGCTCTTTTGAATTTGTAGTTATCATGCCGCCTTCGCCAGTAGTTATAAGTTTGACAGGGTGAAAGCTGAAAACAGCCATATCAGAATACTTACAGTCCCCTATCCTTGAATCTAAGTATCTGGCTCCAAGTGCGTGACAGGCATCTTCAATGATGATGAGTTTGTGCTTGTTTGCAATTTTCTTGATATCGGACATGTTGCATGGCAAGCCCATATAATGAACAGGAATAATTGCCTTTGTCTTTTCTGTGATTTTCATCCCCAATTTGGCTGGGTCAATGAGCCCCTGCCCATCAATGTCGCAGAAAACTGGTTTCCCCCCGCAGAAAAGCGCGCAGCCGGCTGACGCTGTAAAAGTCATTGGCGAAGTAATCAGCTCTGTCCCTTCCTTGATGCCCGCTACAAGAGCTGCGAGATGCAGCCCGCTTGTGCCGGTGCTCACGGCAACAGCATATTTTGCTCCAACATAATCAGAGAACTTTTTTTCAAATTCTGCAACTTTGGGCCCGTCCGTAATTATGTTTGATTTTAGCACTTCCACTACCTCTTTAATGTCCTCTTCAGATATACTCTGCCTTGCATACGGTATGCTCATTATAACCCCCTTAACCGCTATCTCTCGCCAGGTAAGCCCCTCTCTAATATTCAACAGGCATGGTCTATAGACAATTGTAATAATCAGCGAGCAGAACTTTAAGCCTATCCTTGCCCATGATTTGTTGTTGAGATGAATAGCCCTTGAACTTATCAGCATTTAACTTCTTTCCTGTTTTCAGATAGCCTGGCATGCTGGCTTCTGCGCTGTATTTTGCTATTTCTGAGGTCAGGATGAAATAATTGTCAAACTCATATGTCCTCCTCACTTCTGAATCATTAAGCATGTACTCGTGTATCTTCTCTCCCGGCCTCACTCCAATTATTTTCACATCACTATTGCTTTTTTGCCTTTCTTGGAGAATTTCAATCAGGTCAACAATCTTGAATGCAGGAAGCTTGGGTATGAAGACCTCTCCTCCAACGCAGTTTTTAATCGCCGTCAGGATTAGTTCCACAGCCTGGTCCGGCGTAATAAAGAATCTTGTCATCTCGGGATGGGTAAGCGGAATAGTTTTCTTGTTTTTGATTTTCTCTTCGAAAAATGGTATAACTGAGCCTGTGCTCTCGACAACATTGCCGTACCTAACACAAGTTAAAGCTGTTTTGGCGCTTCCTTTATTATAATTGCTCTCAATGAAAATCCTCTCACTGACAAATTTGCATGCACCATAGGTGTTTATTGGTGAACATGCTTTGTCCGTAGATACAAATACTGCCTTCTCAACTTCATTGTTCAGGCATGCCTTGACAAAATTCATGGCGCCCAGGATATTTGTTTTTATTGACTCTTCAACATTATATTCCAGCAGGTCAAGCCTTTTTAGGGCAGCAGCATGAATGGCAATATCAACACCATGCATGGCCTTGTTAATCCTTTCCAGGTCTCTGACATCCCCCAGCAGGTGCCTAATCTTTTCTGCTCCTGGGTAGTTGGCGAACTCCTCTTGCATCAGATGGTGTTTCACTTCATCCCTGCTGAAAATCCTTATGCTGTGCGGATTGAATTTCAAGATAGCCTTGGTCAATGATTTTCCCAAAAATCCGGTTCCACCAGTAATCAGAACAACTTTATTCTCAAAAAACCGCTTATAATCAGAGCTCATTATGCACTCGATTCATTGAGGGTCGTTTTTAAAGCTTTCGCTTAGTCTTGCGATTGCAAGACTTTTTCATGGGAGCCGATTGGAGCAATAGATTTATTAACGTCTCCTCCCTCTCCATTGGATACGCACTGCCAGTTGCTGCAGGTATAAATGGTGTAAAAAATGAAGTTGGGAGTTAAGATCTGGTCTGACAATTTCGATTCATTTCAGGCCATACAAAAACTCAATTCTGGGAAATTAGTGGATTATGCAGAGATTTATGTAATTCCCGGGACTTTTGATGCAAATAAACTTCAAGCCATCAGAAATGTCCCAGTTATTTTTCACGCTCCACACACCTCTCACGGATTCAACATAGTGGGCCGGGATAAGTCATTCTCAAATGCTGTCCAAACCATTAAGCAGTTTGCTGATTATTTTGGGGAAAAAAGGGTCATTGTCCACCCCGGGGTTAGTTTTGACATTGTCTCCACTCCGGAACAGAATATTTCAGGATACAAAATATTGGAAGATGCAGGCATAAAACTGATTATAGAGAACATGCCGAGAATTGGCATCGACGGCAAATCCATTTTGTTTGGATCAACGCCTTCAGAATTAAAATTGCTGCTCAGCGCCGTCAAGTCCGATCTCTGCGTTGACATTGGTCATGCAATCTGCGCTGCCAATTATTACAAAAAAGACCCCCTCAGCTTCATTGATGAATTTCTTGGACTGAATCCATTTATGTTCCACTTCTGCGACGGGGATTATGCTTCTGTGACAGATGTTCACAAATCTTTGGGGGAGGGGAACTTCCCTTTGACAAAAATTCTTACAAAGCTAACCTCAAGAAAGGATAAAAAGGAACTTATAATCTCTTTGGAAACTCCTAAAAAAGGGGATCTTAGGGGGCTTTCCGAAGATTTAAAAAATATTGCAAGGCTTAGGGGCATACTGGACCCCGCAAAATTAAAATAGTTCCATGGGAATGATGCGATATGCCAGAAGCAAAGAAAATACCTGTGTGCATTCTCGTCCATGATATGGCCGGGCTCGACACTCTCAATAGGATGGTTCAGGATGGCAAAATAAAAATCCAATCATCCAAAATAATCTTTTGGGATGCAAGCTTACTGAACAGTTTCAACAATCTTGGATTCAATCCCGGCATCAAGGTCGAACATATTGAAAAATATGTCAAAAAAACTGATTTTGCAGCAATGCGGCATAAAATAATTGACTTAATCAAGATCTTTCCACACAAGAAAATACTGCAGGATAAGTCATTCATCGAGCTCACTGAATTCAACGGATATTCGATGTGGTGGTTCATTCGGCAGGGCTTCTATGCGCACATGGTAGTTTCTCTCAAGGAATTTTCCGTGTTGGAGACAGTTGTTCGCAATCTGAAAATGAAGAAGATGCTCTTGCTTACAGGGAGCGTGACTTTTCTGGGGTTGGCATCCAATGTTGCTAAAAAATACAATATTCAACTGGATGGCAAGCTGAGTGAGGACGCAAACCATGCAGCAGGAAAAAGCGCAGGCATGTTTGGCAATATTGGGCCAGGCATATCAAATGCCTCGGCCCGGCTTATCAGGATAATCCAGGGTTTTATAAGATTCAATTTCATAAAGAGGGAAACTGGAAAAAAGAATTTTTTGGTGTTCACTCAGGCCCATGTGTGGACTAACCTGGGTGCAGGGCTTCGGGGGGATATCAATTCATATACTATTCTAAGAAAAATTATGTCTAATAAAAATTATAGGGCTGTTGTCCTTGACTACGCTACTAATACTGGTTCGGCCTGGCAGGCAATCAGGGAAAAGAAGTATCCTTTTTTGCCAGTTGAGTATTTTATCTTCTCCAGTTATTTCGACCGAAGAATCCAGTCGAAAATTTCTGCCTATCAGGATAAATTGAGGCAGGTATGGCCTGGGCTGGAGAACAGCCAGCCATTGCGTAAATCACTGAAATATGGTTATCTTGATCTTTTTTCAATTTTAAAACCGCAGATAAGCAAATATTTTACTTCCAATTTTGACTCCCTGTCCAGTGCAGCTAGGAATCTCGCAATAATGGATAAGATAATAAGCGAAAACAAGATTGACTGCACGATTTGCTCTGATGAAAATGGCACCTCCAGGTCAATTGTATTTGCCTCACATATGAATGGCGTTCCTTCAATAGGGATTCAGCATGGCATTATCCATAAGTTTCACATCTCCTATAACTATGGCAATTCCGATGTCCATTCTACGAAATCCAATGGCAATGCCATAAAAAAAAGAAATAATTGCATATTGCCAACGAAGACAGCAGTCTACGGAAGGCATTTCAGGGATCTGCTTTTGAAGCTGGGAAATTATTCCCCTGATATGGTTGAAGTTACTGGCCAGCCTCGCACTGATCTGATATTTGAAAATAAAAGGAATTACTCCAGGCCAAAACTATTCAAACAGCTTGGGTTGGACCAAAATAGAAAATTGGTGGTGTATGCCGCTCAGCCTCATAAGGATGAAACCGAGTCAATAGTCGCATTGACTGAATTGGTGCAATGCATCAGGAAAATGAAGGATGTACAGATGCTGATAAAGCTCCATCCCAATGACAACTGGAATTTCTATGAAAAAATATTGGCAGATTTGGACTATACTTGCGCAATCATCCGGGAAATTGACCTTTATGAGCTTTTCAGCGCTGCTGATTTGCTTATTTCAATAAATTCAACGGTGATGCTTGAGTCCCTCCTAATGGATGTTCCAGTAATCCAGTTAAACCTGAGGGAGCAATTTGATTTCTTGTCAGAACTGAAGGGCAAAGCTTTTAAACAGGTGACCGATAAATCAACTCTGCATAGCAGCATACGGGAATACCTGTTTGACAAGAATTCCATGCAGAAACTTTCCAAAATGAGGAGGGAATATCTATCGCGATATTTCTTGCCCGTAGATGGTAAAGCTTCATCTCGTTTTATGAATATTGTCAACGGAGTGATAAAATGAAAACTGAACAAATTGAGAACTGGGGCGGGTCCTTTGGGAAGGAATACACCGACCGCAATAAATTTCTGAACCAATCTATGGATGAATTTTATCTTAAGGAATTCGGCACCACCAGAAAAGAAATGAACGCAGAGTTTCTTGGCAATTTGGATAAGTCCGCGAGAATCTTGGAAATTGGCTGCAATTCTGGAAATCAGCTGATTGAGCTGCAGAAGGCAGGTTTCTCAAATCTTACAGGAGTTGATGTAAATGAATATGCGATTGACGTGGCAGCCAAGGCGCTTCCGAAGGCCAAAATACTAAAGGCCAATATATTTGAATTGCCATTTGAGGACAATTCGTTTGACCTGGTTTTTACCTCAGGTGTTTTAATCCACATCAGCCCAAAAGACATAGGTGCTGCGATGAAGGAAATCCATAGGGTGGCTGGCAGATATATCTGGGGGTTTGAATACTTTAACGAAGAATATTTTGAAATTAATTACCGTGGCATCAGCGATTTGCTTTGGAAGGCTGACTTTGTCAAGGAATACCTAAAAAATGTAGCGGATTTGAAGGTTGTTAAGCGTAGGAAATTTAAATTTCTATACAACGATAACGTAAACGAGATGTTTTTGCTGGAGAAGCCAGGGAAATCCTGAGTGACTCTGTCACTGCGAAAGACAATTGTCAGACTGTGGAAATATCAATCACACAACAATATTAATAACGTTTTCCAATCCCCGGAGGTTTCAAATGCAATATCACATCTCGGCAATCCTGCCAACTTACAACGAGAAGGAAAATATCGGCAAGCTGATCAGCCAGATCAAGAAATATGCCGGCGTGCATCTTTATGAAATTATTGTTGTGGATGACAACAGCCCTGACAGGACTTGGGAGATTGTCACCTCACTGGCAAAAAAAGACAGGCGCATCCGCCTCATAAGGAGAATCAGGGTGCGCGGCCTGCCATCGGCAATCTGGGCAGGGATAAAAGCAGCCCGCGGAAATGTTGTCATGTGGATGGATTGCGACTTGTCGCACCCTCCTTCAATCATACCTGAAATGATAAGGAATCTTGGCAACTATGATGTCATCAGCGCATCCCGTTATGTCAAGGGGGGCAAGGACAGCCGAAACCTCGGGAGGGTTGTTGCCAGCAGGATGGTGGACATTGCAGCTTCAGTAATTCTCAGCCTCGATGTCAAGGACATCACCTCAGGTTTTTACATGGCTAAAAAAAAGGTTTTCAGCAAGGTAACACTAAAGCAGGATGGCTATGCCGAATACTGCATTCGATTCTCCCATGACGCAATCAGGCAGGGCTATAAATGGAAGGAAGTCCCTTACACTTTCACGGACAGGCAGGCAGGAAAATCAAAATCTTTCGGAAACATTTTGAATTTTGTAAAGAACGGCCAGCTTTGCCTTAATGAGATCATCAGGCTGAAATTTTCAAAATAAGCTCCTTAAGAATCAATTGTTAAATCAGTTATTTTAATTATTGCCCAATCATAATTACTATTCGACTGCTTTCTTTATTGTCTTGCAAATGTATTCTATCTGCTCATCAGTCAGGTTGGTGGAAGACGGCAGGTACAGCCCTTTCCTTTCAAGTTCCTCAGTGACTGGGAATTTCCCATCTTTCACCAGGAAAGGCGGCTGCTTGTGCATGCCCACAAAAAAATACCTTGTGTCTATCCCGTGCTCGAACAAGTACTTCTTGACTTCATCCCTTGTCCTCTTTGATCCGTCTTCAATTAGGATGCCATACATCCAGTAGACATTCTTAACATCCTTGTCCTCATATGGCCTTGTGACATTCCTAACGCCTTCCAGTCCCTCATTATACCTGCGTGCCATGTCCCTTTTCTGTTCGATTATCTTTTCCACCCTTTCAGCCTGGGCAAGCCCAATTGCTGCCTGCACATTTGTCATGGGATACTTGAACCCAATCTCTTCGTGGAAATACCGTCTCTCCTTGTCAAAGCAGAAATCCTTGAGCCACATGCTCCTTTCAGCAAGCTTGTCGTCATTTGTAACAACCATGCCTCCTTCGCCTGTTGTCACAATCTTGTTTGAGTAGAAGCTGAATGCGCTTATGTCACCGAAAGTTCCCGCTTTTTTTCCCTTGTACAGGGCGCCATGCGCCTCTGCAGCATCCTCGATCAGGTAAAGGCCGTGCTTGTCCGCGATTTCCTTTATCTCATCCATATAGCAGGGGTGGCCGTAAATATGGATGGCCATTATTGCCTTTGTGCGCCTGGTGATTTTGCTTTCAATCTGGCCGGCATCCATTGTCCAGGATTTTGGCTCAGCGTCGACAAAAACAGGCCTTGCGCCAGTATAATCAACAGCCAGCGCCGGGGCGATCATTGTAAAGCTCGGCATTATCACTTCATCGCCCTTGCCGATTTTCAGGGCAGCCACTGCAACATGAAGCGCAGCAGTCCCGCTTGTGACAGCAATGCCATGCTTTAAGCCGCAGAATGCTGCGAATTTTTCCTCGAATCTTTTGACATAGCTCCCGGTGGATGAGATCCAGCCTGTGTCCAGGCAGTCCATTACATATTTTTTCTCATTCCCGTCCAGCACAGGCTCATGCACTGGTATGATTCTTTTCATGTCAATCACGCAATTTTCACCCTGAACGTGTCATATTCATAGCCATTGTTTATCCGTGGCACATCTGTCAGTATGAGCATCTTGGATTTTTTTACGGTTTCTATTGTATGTATCGTGTAAGGTGGAAGCTTTATTATTTCTCCCTCATTAAGCTGCACAACCTTGACCTTTGCCTTTCCATCCTTCGCGTCCCTCAGGTAAATCCTGATTTTCCCGGAAATGACATATGTCCACTGGGTTGCCTTTTTGTGGTAATGGTTTCCCCTGCTGGAGCCTGGCCTGGAATCTATTATCCCAACATGCCTTATTGTCTCATCAAGAATGTCAAAAATTGCGCCCCTTCTGTCCCTGAACGCCGGCTTAATGCCCTTCAGGCTGTCCATCACTTTTTTCATGCTTTGCTTTGCCATTTTTCCTTTCCACCTTTTTTGTTTGTAACCAATCAGACGACTTTCGGCGCCGGTATCGGGATGATGAATTTCCCGCCGTTTTTCCTGAATTCTTCCATGTTTTTTATTATTTCCGGAGCAAAATTCCATGCCAATAGCAGGGCATAGCCTGGCCTGTCCCTTATTATGCTTGCATCATCCTTTACTTCAATGTGCGTTCCAGGCGTGTACAATCCAATCTTCGTCTCAGCCTTTTCTGTAACATAATCAAGGTAGTCAGTCCCAATCTTGCAGTAGTTCAGCAGTGTGTTGCCTTTTGCAGGCGCGCTCAGGCCAACAATCCTTTTGCCTTGTTTCTTTATGCTTCTCAAAAGGTCAATCAGGTCCTCCTTCTGCTTTTGCACATCCCTGCTGAATTTTTCCAGGCGCTTAAGGTCATACACTTTTTTGTCATCTTCAAGATTGACGAGCTCATCCACAGCCTTCTGGATCTTGTGCTTTCCTTTTTTGCATACAAAGACCCTTATGCTCCCGCCGTGTATTCCTGTGCGCTCAACATCAAAAAGCTCCATTTTGAATTTCCTGAAGAACTTCACCAGAGGCTTGATTGAGATATAGCTGAGGTGCTCATGGTAAATTGTGTCATACTCGAGGTTATCCAGCAAATCCACAAGGTAAGGCAGCTCAAAGACAAAAATGCCATCGTCTTCCAGGATTTTGCTTACAGCATCCATCATGTCATCAAGGTCGTCAATGTGAGCAAAGACATTTGTGCCTGTTATGACGCTGGCCCTGCCCTTTTCCTTCAGCACTTTTGTCGCAATATTGCCGTTAAAATATTCAGGCCAGGTTTCTATGCCTCTCTTGTTTGCCATTTCAACAATATTGTCAGCCGGGTCGATTCCCAAGACCCTCAGGCCGTTGCTCTTGAATCCCTCAAGCAAAACCCCTATGTTGCTGCCAACATCAATTGCCAGCTTGTCCCTGCCAATGCCATATTTTTTGCAGATGCTTGTTGCCATGCCGTGGAAATGCTCTCTGCCTGTCTTTGTCACAGATGAAAGGTATGGGTAATTCTTCCGGTAAAGCTCGTCAGGCGGAACAACATGGTCCAGCTGGAAAAGCCCGCATTCCCTGCAAACGCAGACCCTCAAGGGGTATTGCTTTTCAGGCTCATTGAGCTGTTCCCTTGTTATGAATCCATCTGCCAAAGCAGTGAACCCCAAATCAAGAAACATGTGCAGCTTATTGCTCCTGCACATTCTGCAGTTTTTCTTTTGCATAATGTATCACGCAGAAGTTGACAACATGACCTTATAAAGCTTTTTAATATGCATTGACCCTTTTGTCCGTCATAATTCTTCCTCTCCTAATTTGGAAAGCTATTTAAATCAGAGTCCATCCTGCAGGCACGATGAATAACCGCCAAAAAGTCGCGCTGATTACCGGCGTAACCGGCCAGGATGGCTCGTATCTTGCAGAATTTCTTCTGAAGAAAGGGTATTTGGTGCATGGCATCTGCAGGCGCTCAAGCAGCTTCAACAGGCAAAGGCTGACCTCTTTTTATGACTTCAATGAGCGCGACCAAAACATGATACTCCATTACGGGGATATGACTGACTCATCTTCCATACTCAAAATCCTCAGCGAGACAAAGCCGGATGAAATTTACCATCTTGCAGCGCAAAGCCATGTCAAGATCTCCTTTGAGGTTCCTGAATACACTGCCAATGCCGACGCACTTGGCACTTTGAGGACATTGGAGGCCATAAGGATACTTGGCATGACCGGGAAAACAAGGTTTTACAATGCCTCGACAAGCGAGCTTTACGGCAAGGCTGTTGAAACCCCACAGAGCGAAAAGACACCTTTCTATCCAAGGAGCCCATATGGCATAGCCAAGCTTTATTCGCACTGGATTACAATCAATTTCAGGGAAGCATACGACATGTACGCCTGCAACGGCATTCTTTTCAACCATGAGTCAGAAAGAAGGGGGGAAAATTTCGTTTCCAAGAAAATCACCCAGCAGGTGGCCAAGATAAAGCTGGGGCTTGACACTACCCTTGAATTGGGCAATCTGGACGCAAGAAGGGACTGGGGTTATGCAAAGGAGTATGTTGAGGCCATCTGGATGATGCTGCAGCAAAAGGAGCCTGAGGATTTTGTGATTGCAACAGGCGAAAACCACACTGTAAGAGAATTTGTCGAAGAGGCATTCTCCTATGCCGGGATCAAGATCAAATGGGAAGGGAAAGGCGTCAATGAAAAGGGAATCAATGCTGCAACTGGAAAAACCATTGTAAAAGTCAATCCTCGCTATTTCAGGCCGGCAGAAGTCGACGCTTTATTGGGCGACTCTTCAAAAGCCAGGAAAAAGCTTGGCTGGCAGCCTAAGACCACCTTCAAGGACCTCGTTAAAATCATGGTGGATTTTGACATCAAGAAATTCAGGCAGGGAATGAAGGAATGATTTTTTGCGATTTCAGCATACTTTCTTAAATGTTGAGACAACATTATTCCCTCATTTTTTCATGGCTTCTTTGCTATCACAAATATGCTGACGCCAAATGGCAGGCTAAACAGCCTCATCGCAACGCTTTCGAGCCAGAGAACCGAGAAAAGGACTGCGCTCACAGCAGGATTGGACTTGTCAATGTTTGTCTTGACCGGCCTGTTCTTATTCAAAACATTGTCCAGTTTCCTGTAGGCAAACACCAATGGATACAGTATCATGTTGAAATAGCTCGCCTTGACAACGCTGAACCCTGCCTTTCTGAGCCTTGATGACATTTTTCCGACAGTATACCTCTCCCTTGCATGCGCTGCAATGTCATGCCTGCTCCAAAGCTTCATGTCTGCTGAATCAGTGAGTATGAGGTGGCCGCCTGGCTTCATTATCCTGTAAATTTCTTTCATTGCATTGACATCATTCTTGATTTCTTTGTGGTAAAGCACATCAAAAATGCTCACCAGGTCAAAGCTGTTTGACTTGAATGGCAATTTCATCAGGTCGCCCTGCACCAGTCTCTTGAGGTTTCTTTTCTGGCAGAAATGAAGGGCCTCAGCAACAATGTCTATGCCTGATGTTGCTCCATATTTTTCAAATTCCTTTATCATTATCCCTGTTCCGCAGCCAAGGTCCAGGATGGAATATTTTTTCCCTATCAATTTTCCGCCAAGCAATTTGTCGACCTGTGAAAACACTATCTTCCTTTTGCCTCTGAACCACCAGTGGTCTTTCTCTGTTTCGTACATCACTTCATATTCCCTTAGTTCCATTTTGCCTCACAGCCCCCTAGCGCCTCTTGATATGGTACAAATCAATGTCATAAAATCTTATTCTTTCGCCGAGCTCAAACCTCTCTTCCACTTTTTTCCTGATTGTGCCTTCAGGGTCTCCGTATTGCCAGAATGACAGCGCCAGCCATCCTGAATCAGCAGCCTGCAAAATCTCCCCGGCCTGGCCAGCGTCCTTAACGCCAAAAATATGCGGGTTATCACCATTGTAATATTCCAGAGTCACAGCCCCTGAATAGAGGCTTACCAGAATCGGCTCTTTGTCCGCAGCATTCTCTTGCAGGTATTGCGAAACTTCCCTCCATTGCTGCCTGTTCGGCCCGTTGTAGTAATCGATAACAACGGGAAGGCTGAGCACAATGAGCAACAGCAGCATCCAGCTCATGCCATATTTTCCAGGCAAATTCATTTTGCTATTGCTGATGCCTTTTGCCACAAGAATTAGGAAAACGGGCAAGCAGTAGATGAGGTAATTGAAGGGCCCAAAAATTGGGATTGGAGTCAGGTAAGACAAAAGCAGGGAAAATAGCACTGGAAAAGCAAAGCACAATGCGCTGAACACAATTGCCTCATTCTGCCTCGCCCAATCACCCAGCAATTTTGCATTCATATTTTTCCTGGATGATTTTGAATCCCTGAACAGGCAAGCAATCCCTGATTCCCCGCTGATTATGGCAGAGCCAACAGCAAAATATGACACTGCCAGCGCACCAAACAGGCCAATGAATGCCAACAATGGCCAGAATCCAATGCCAGCATAATCCCCGGAGGAAAGGCTTTCCCTAACAGCATCGGTTGGCTGTATCCATCCAACAAATTTTACAAAAAACCTGGCAATTGTGCCAACTGAAGGCTTACCCCTCCAATCCTCCGCGTTGCCTTCCCTGAATGTCCGCACGACGAGCGGAAGTGATAAAATGAATATCAAAAGCAGCGCAACACCCGCATTTCGTGCAAGCCCTTTTTTCCAGCTGAATATCTCTGTAATGATTTCCCTGATTTTCTTCTGCCTTATCCAAATAAGGTGCAGGGCAAGGTAGGCGCATTCAAATATCACCAGAATCTCAAAAAGGAAATGGGTGTAGAGCCCAAGGAGTGCAAAGGCCACAAACCATGCCCAATAATATCCTGTGTTTTTCTGCAGTGCCATGTAAAAGAAATAAATCGAGCTGATTCCAAAAAACAGGACCAGCGAATAAGGCCTGGCTTCCTGCGCATAATAGATTGCAGACACATTGATGGCCATCAGGAATGCTGCAATATTCGCAATTTTCCTGCCGAACAATTCCCTGGCAAGCAAAAAAGTCGGTATCAGGGCAAGAATGCCATAAATCGCTGAGTAAGACCTGAGGCCCGCTTCAGAGACCCCGAAAATCCGCGTCCAATAATAAAGGGTTGGATGGTAAACAGGCAGGTCTGAAATCCCAGGGTATAGCCCGGGCAGGGTCTGGCCGTACAGGTAAATATTCTTTAGCGTTTCCATGCCTGTATACAGCTTCATGGTCATGGCAGACGCGCCTTCATCAATCCATAAGCTTTCCTGGCCAATGGCATAAAACCTAAGGAATATCGCCAGGCATAGTATCAGCATAAGAAATGCAGGCCATTTGCCAACCTTTGGTTCTGTCATCTTATTTCCCATAAAACCTCTGCAAATCCATATCCCCCTGGATTGCAGTTCAACATAATAACAAACTTTTTAAATATTTCCCAATGCATAAATGGGTGTGTGAGGAGGGCTAAAATGTCAAATCCCAAAATACATCCAACAGCTGAAGTTTCTGCAAATGCAAAAATTGGCGAAAATACAATGATTTGGCATCGTTCGCAGGTCAGGGAAGACGCAGTCATAGGTGAAAATTGCATCCTTGGCCAGAATGTATACATAGATTTTGGAGTCCATATAGGCAACAATGTCAAAATCCAGAATAATGTGTCAGTTTATCACGGTGTCACAATAGAAGATGGCGTGTTTGTCGGGCCGCATGTCTGCTTCACAAATGACATGTATCCTCGAGCGATAAATCCTGATGGAAGCCTTAAGACCGCGACTGACTGGACTGTATCCAAAACAGTTGTCAAGAAGGGTGCATCTATAGGCGCAAACAGCACAATCCTGCCAGTGACAATTGGCGAGCATGCAATGATAGCTGCAGGAAGCGTTGTTACCAAGGACGTTCCGCCTTATTCCCTGGTGATGGGAGTTCCTGCCCAGGTTGTGGATTTTGTGTGCAAATGCGGCACCAGGCATATAAAAGTCGAGGACGGCAAGACCCACAAGATCCTTGTGTGTGAAACATGCAGCCATAAGATGGAAATTGCGCGCGAGGATTATGAAAAAATCAGGTCCCATGCGAAAAAGCAAAAACGGGATGAGTGAAAAGCATTTAGGCTGAGATATCAGCAGAGGTATTGGCAGAAGCATTGGCAGAGCGAGGGAAAATCAAAATGATTCCGATTTCTAAGCCTTATATCGGGCCAGAGGAAATGGACGCTGTCATGGAAGTGATGAAGTCAGGCATGATTGCGCAGGGGCCCAAAGTCAGGCAATTTGAGGAGAGCATTGCAAATTATTGCAGGGCCAAGCATGCCATTGCAGTCAACAGCGGCACAGCTGCCTTGCATGCGAGCCTGTATGCAGCCGGGATAGGGCCGGGTGACGAGGTCATAACTGTTCCATTCACTTTCGCAGCTACGGCGAATTCCGTAATCATGCAGAATGCAAAGCCAATATTCTGCGATATTGAGGAAAAGACTTTCAACATTGACCCGGGACAGGTTGAGAAGCATATAACAAAGAAAACAAAGGCAATTCTCCCTGTTGACCTTTATGGCCAGGCCTATGATGTTGACGCCATCAGGGAAATAGCGGCAAAGCACAGCCTCAAGATCATTGAGGATGCTTGCCAGGCAATAGGCGCAGAATATCGCGGCCGAAGGGCCGGAACATTTGGTGACATTGGCGCCTTTTCATTTTATGCCACGAAGAATATTGCCACTGCAGAAGGCGGCATGATTGTTACAGACAATGCTGAGTATGCAGAACAGGCAAGGCGATTTCGGCACCATGGCCAGTCAGAGCAGACACGCTACGAGTATTTTGACCTGGGCTACAATTACAGGATGACTGATATCCAGGCGGCAATTGGCATCGAGCAGCTGAAAAGGCTGGAGGACTGGGTAAAGAAACGCATAGGCAATGCAAGATTCCTCACTGAAAAGCTTTCAAAAATTGAAGGCATTATCCCTCCTGCGGTCAAGCCGCAGTGCAGGCATGTCTTCCACCAATACACTATCCGGATCAAAGGGTTCAAGCTCAGCAGGGATGAGGTGACTTCATCGCTGAAGCAAAAGGGCATAGGCACCGGGGTCTATTACCCAAAGCCATTGCACATGCATCCATTCTACGCTAAAATGGGTTACAAGGAAGGCATGTTTCCAGTGTCCGAGCAGGCATCCAGGGAAGTGGTATCCCTGCCAGTCCATGCTTCGCTGAGCCAGGATGACCTTTCTGCTATTGCAGCAGCCTTTGAGGAAATGTAAAGGGTTAGGGATTTGTGGGTTGATAAAAATGCGCTCTGAAAATTCAAAGCCTGTCAATGTCGCTGTTATAGGCACGGGAGTAATGGGGAAGAACCATGTTAGGGTATATGCCTCCATGAAAAATGCAAATGTCAGCCTTGTTGCTGTTGCAGACTCAAGCCAGGCAAACCTTGACAAAGTTGCAAATGATTATCCTGATTTGAAAATCAATTTTTATTCAGATTACGCAGAAATGCTTTCAAGGGAAAAAATCCAGGCAGTTTCCGTATGCGTTCCAACAAAAATGCATTTTGAAGTTGCTTCAAGGGTAATGGAAAAGGGCATCCATTGCCTTGTCGAGAAGCCCCTTGCTGCAAATGTTGACGAGGCCAAAAAGCTGATTGCCATTGCTGAAAAGCACAAGGTGAAACTTTTTGTCGGCCATATCGAGCGATTCAACCCTGTTGTCCAGGAGCTGAAGAAGCGAATGGCAAGGGGCGACTTGGGCAGGATTTACAAGATCAGCTCGACGAGGCTGTCACCTTTCCCGAGCAGAATCCTGGATGTTGGTGTCACTATTGACCTGGCTGTGCATGAGATAGACATCATCAATTACCTCACTGAGTCGGATGTGCTTCATGTTTTTGCTGAAACCGCAAGAAAAATCCATTCCAAAAGCGAAGACCTTCTTATCGCCACAATCAGGTTTGAGAATGACATACTCGGCGTGATCAACTGCAACTGGCTAACGCCTAAAAAAGTAAGGGAAATTACAATAACCGGGGAAAAAGGCATGTTCCATGCCAATTACCTTTTGCAGGAGCTCTATTTTTATGCCAATGAATTTGTAAATGGAAAGTTGGACTACTCTGCCGGGCCATTCACCGTAATTGAAGGCAAGATGCAAAAAATCGACATCCGGAAAAAAGAGCCGCTGCTTGCCGAGCTTGAGTCTTTTGTCGACTGCGTAAGGACAGGCTCAAAGCCGGCTGTTTCAGGCGCAGATGGCATGCATGCCATCAATATCGCCACAAAGCTTATCCAGTCCGCGAGCCAGGGCGAGGTGATCAAGGTATGAGCAGCGCCAGGAATGGAGCAAAGGGGGCTCCAGGCTACTCAAAATGGAGGCCCGAGGTTATCGGGCTTGGCAAGGCAGGCCTTCCTTTGGCAGCAGTTATTGCGGATTCAGGAATTAAGGTTACAGGGGTGGACATTAATAAAAATACAGTCCTGATGATTAACAATGGAAAAAACCCAATCCCTGAAGAGCCGGGCCTTTCCGGGCTTATCCATGAGCACATTGGGGAAAATCTCATTGCCACATCAGATGCTGAGTCTGCGGCAAGACAGTCAAATGTCCATATAGTCATTGTGCCGTTGTTCATTGACCATAAGAAAAATCCTGATTTCAGGGCAATTGTGTCTGCATTAACTTCAATTGGAAAAGGCCTTAAGAAGAATGACCTTGTTGTCCTTGAAACAACAGTGCCGGTCGGCACAACAAATGGCCTTGTGAAAGAAACCCTTGAAAAAACAAGCAGGCTCAGGGCAGGCAGGGATTTTTTCCTGGCATTCAGCCCGGAGCGGATAATGACTGGATATTCAATCTCCAGGTTCCGCGAATTCCCAAAAATCGTAGGGGGCATAGACGACAAGAGCACTGAAAAAGCATATGAATTCTACAAAATCTTTGCAAAAATACGCAAAGTCAAGGATGCCAAAACAGCAGAGCTCACAAAAATTGCAGAAGGCATATACAGAGACGTGAATATTGCCCTTGCCAATGAGCTCTGGCAGTCTGCAGAAAAATATGGCGTGGATTACTGGCTTGTAAAAGCGGCAGCCAGCCACCAGTACTGCAGTCTTCTTGAGCCCGGCCTTGTCGGCGGCCATTGCATCCCTGTTTATCCTTGGTTCATAATAAATGAAAATGCCTTGCCGCTGATTGAAACAGCGAGGAATGTCAATGACAGCATGATAAGGCTGTTTGCCAGCAGGGCCATTGCCATTGCCAAGCCGAAGAAGCCGGCAAAAATTGCGATTCTTGGCTTAAGCTATCGTGAGGGTGTGAAAGAACATGCTTATGCCCAGAGCATCCCATTGATTGCATTGCTAAAGAAAGAAGGCCACCAAGTATTTGGCTTTGACCCGCTGTACACAGGCGAAGAAACTGAGAAAATATTCGGCGCCAAGCCGCTTGCATCCGCAGATGAGGCAAAAAACATGGATGCCGTAATTCTTGTCAACAAGCTGACTCAATACAGGCAAATGCTTCAAAAAATCAGGGAAAAGGTTGTGGACATTAAGAATGTCCTTGCTTGATGCTCATAATGAAAATCGTCTCAATTGTCGGTGCCAGGCCCCAGTTTATCAAGGCATCATTGCTTTCTGCTGAGCTCCGCAAAAGGCACAAGGAAGTGATTGTGCATACAGGCCAGCATTTTGACCGCAATATGTCAGATGTTTTTTTCTCGCAATTGCGCATACCATCCCCCAAATATAATCTTGGGATTTCATCGATGCCGCGCAAAAAAATGATAGCCTCCATGGTGAAAAAGCTTGTGCCTGTCCTTGCAAGGGAAAAGCCTGCGCTTGTCATTGTTTTTGGCGACACCAACTCAACCCTGGCAGGCGCCATAGCTGCCAAAAAACTCCAGATTCCAATTGCGCATGCTGAAGCCGGCCTAAGGAGCTATGACATGAAGATGCCGGAAGAGAAAAACAGGCGAGCAACTGACAAGCTGTCAGATATCCTGCTGTGCCCGACCCATCAGGCAATGCATAACCTTGGAAAGGAGGGCATTGGAAAAGGCGGAAAGCAAAGGGCCTTTCTCTCAGGCGACCTGATGATAGAATTGCTGCATAAGAACATTGCAAATGCAGGGCGCTCCAGTATCCTGGCGCGCCTTGAGCTAAAGCCTAAGGGCTACATCCTTGCAACAATCCACCGCGCTTCGAATACCGACAGCAAAAAAAACCTCACGCAGATTTTGTCGGCATTTGCGGATTCGCCCATCCCGGTTGTCATCCCAATCCACCCCCGGACCTTCAAGGCAATCCTGAAATTCGGCCTGAATAATTATCTCGAGGGAAAAAACATCCGCATAATCCGCCCGCTGCCATATTTTGACACCCTTGCATTGCAGAAAAACGCCTTCAAGGTCATTACAGATTCAGGCGGGATTCAGAAAGAGGCATTTGAGCTGGGCGTGCCGTGCATCACAATAAGGATGAACACGGAATGGGCTGAAACATTGGCAAAAGGATGGAACAGGCTTGTGCCTTCGAGAAAGGCAGCTATCCTGAAAGCAATTAATGCCAGCAGGCCTTCAGGCAAAAAGCCAAGGGCATATTCCAGCAGGAAAGCCAGCATTGCCATGGTCAGGCAAATTGAAGAATATTTTAAATGACTATTTTCAAGAATTATCCGGCATATTCTCAGATGTCCAGCTTAATATGCCTTTTTTCTCCTGCTTTTTTGGCAACTTCCAGGAACTGCCTGGCGATGCTTGCATAAGAATAGTTTTTTTCGCAGGCCTTTCTTGAATTGCCTGCAAGTTTTTTCCTCAATCTTGTGTCCATCATTTTTTGCATGCAGGATTGCAGCTCTGCCAGGTCGCCTGAGTGGAATTTCATGCCATTGTTGTAGCCAACAAGGTGGCTCAATTGCAGGTCTACCATGATTACAGGGAGCCCGCATGCCATGGCCTCCATGATTATGACTGAATTGTTGCCAGGCCATACCCCCACATCAGCTGCAGAAAAAAATTCCGGAAGCTCAGCCTTGGGAACAAAGCCTGTAAAAATTACAGAATCCTGCACGCCAAGGTCAGCTGAAAGCTGTTTCAGCTCTTCCATGTAGGCTTCTTCCCCGTCGCCGATTATCATCAGCCTTGAGTCCATGTTTGCCATTTTGGCAAAGGCCTCTATGAGCATTTCTATCCCCTTTCTCCTGACTATGGTGCCTGCGAATGCAAAAGCAACATCCGAATCCTTTATGCCATGGGCTTTCCTGATCCTCAACCTTGCCTTTGGATTGTTGGTGAATGCCTTTTCATCAACACCCAGCTCAACGAGTGCAACATCCTCGTCCTTCAGCTTGAATTGCTTTTTCAGGTAAGCCTTTGTTTCCCTTGTGACAGCAATAATCCCGTCGCTCCTTTTCAGGGCTTTTCGCACCATTGGGTTCCGCACAATCACATAGTCAATTTCCCGCAGAAGTTTCTTGGCCAGGCTGTGTTTTGGGATATGGTGGTGAAAGTCATGCTGGTCTGTCACAAGGACATAGCCCAATTCCTTTTTCCACATGCCTGCGTAGTAGGGAGGGGACTGCCTGCTTTCATGGGCAAAAACAACATCGGGCCTGATTTCCCTTAATTTCTTCTTGATGCCAAATAGCAGGATAAGGTCTGCATAAACCCTCCAGGAATTCAGCCGGTGCACTTTTACCCCGCTGTCATTCCTGCCTTTTTCCTTTTCAAGCCTTGCCCTGGCATCCTTCATTATTTTCTTTATGTTCGGGAAGGGGTAAGGCCTGTCAGATGCAATTACATGAACCTCATGGCCCATCCTTGCATGCTGCTCGGCCAGGTAGCTTTCCTGGTATCCCAGTTCAGGGCTGTAAAACCCGACAAGATGGACGATTCGCATGAATCTGCCATTATTCACATGTTTTTAAATATTCTCTTAAAGGAGGCTTTGCCCGAAAAGTCAGTTTGGGCATCAATTTTGCGAAGCCCGTTCCTGGAGTGATCAAGCATTTTTCGGGGTTGCAGAGGAGAAAAATGCAATTCGCGAGAAGCTGCAATGCTGGGCAGATGCCCGAGCCGGGCCGGAAGGCGGGTTTTCGGGCAGACACTTGAAGACCGTCACTTCCTATTCTTCATCTCATCGGGCATTTTGCTTTTATCCATGAAGAAGATTTCCCATATATGACCGTCCAAATCCTCGAAAGCACGACCGTACATCCATCCATGGTCTGATGCTTCCCTGTACTCTTTTCCTCCTGCAGCCACAGCTTTCCGTATCATCCCGTCAACTTCTTCCCTGCTTTCAGCTGTTATGCCCATGATGGCCTCGCTTGTTCTGGAGGTGTCACTGATTTCCTTGCCAGGTATAAATCCCTTGAAGAATTTCTTGACCAATAGCATAACAAAAATGTTTTCGCCAATTATCATGCATGTGGCGTTTTCATCAGTGAACTGCGGGTTAAATTTGAATCCCAGCTTTGTAAAGAACCTGATTGCCTTGCCTAAATCATGTACAGCCATGTTAACAAAGATCTGCTTTGCCATGATTAACTATGGTTAACATACTATATAAAGCTTTGCGATAAAATCATGGTCACAGGGATAGCCACCGGGCACCAGCATCTCATTTTATGCTGACTTATTTTTCGCGATAACTATATAAACAGCCAAAAACTCACACGCTACATGGCAAAAATATTCATAACCGGGATCGCAGGCTTTCTCGGCAGCCATCTTGCCCAGAAAATGCTTGATGAAGGCCATTCTGTGTCGGGCTGTGACAACCTTATAGGGGGCTATCTGGACAATGTCCCTGATGCAGTTGATTTCCATCAGGTTGATTGCACCTACCTGAATACCATGAAGAAGCTGACAAAGGATGCTGATGTTGTCTACCACTGCGCCTGCACCGCGTATGAAGGCCTCAGCGTTTTCTCGCCTCACCTTGTGAGCCAGAACACCTTCCAGATATCCTCGACACTGATGAGCGCCGCAATTGCTAACAAAGTCAAGAGGTTTGTTTTCTGCTCAAGCATGGCGCGCTATGGGGCACAGGATAAGGTGCCATTTACAGAAGACATGGTCCCCAGGCCGCAGGACCCATACGGAATTTCAAAATATGCAGCAGAGCTCCTGCTCAGGAACCTCAGCGAGACGCATGGCATGGACTATGTGATTGTTGTGCCTCACAATATAATCGGCCCCAAGCAAAAATATGATGACCCCTACCGAAATGTCGCGGCAATAATGATTAACCTCATGCTCCAGGGAAGGCAGCCAATAATCTATGGCGACGGCAGCCAGAAAAGGTGCTTTTCTTTTGTCCAGGATGTAAATGACTGCCTGAAAAAAGTGGCCTTCCAGGAAAATGTAGTGGGTGAGGTCATTAATGTCGGGCCGGACGAGGAATTTATCACAATCAACCAGCTGGCAAAGACAATAGCCAGGCTTTTGGGCTTTGACCTCAAGCCAAAATATGTCGCGGAAAGGCCGCAGGAAGTCAAGCTGGCATCCTGCAGCGCAGACAAGGCAAGAAAGCTGCTGAGTTACAGGACACAAACAAAGCTCTCTGACGGACTTCAGTCAATGATTGACTACATCAAGGCAAGGGGCACGAAGAAATTCAAGTACCACCTTGACCTGGAAATTATCAACGACAAATGCCCCGCAACCTGGAAAGAAAAGCTCTTCTAGGCTATTTTTCACTTCAATTTCTTTTCCTATGCCTAAGAACTTTTCCCATACCTGAGAAAAATTTCTTTTGGCTGGCTCAAAATGCCCGAAAAGCCCTCGATAATTGCAGAGAATGCCAGGAAGAACTTGCCCTTGAACAGATACTTAATCAGGACTATCTTCTGCAGCGCCAAAAAAAGCAGGAGGCCAATAAGCCCAAGCTCATTGTTCTTTTTGAAGGACAATACCCTGTTCCTTATGAAGAAAAAAAGGAATGGGTCTTTCATTTTCCTGGTGGTCTCGCCGTGCATGTGGTGGACAATCGCATCCTTCGCCAATCTGCATTTCCATCCTTCGCGGGAGGC
Organism: Candidatus Woesearchaeota archaeon; assembly: GCA_018303405.1. NCBI lineage: Archaea > Nanobdellati > Candidatus Woesearchaeota > Candidatus Woesearchaeota archaeon. The sequence continues at coordinate 73,604 of JAGVYD010000010.1, forward strand.
ACGCCATGCCAGGTCAGCATCCTCAAAATAAATGAAGAAATCCCTGTCATAATAGCCGTTCGCATCCTTCAGTGACTCAAGCATTTTCCTGCTGTATATCGCAGCGCCGCCGCATGGGCCTTTAAGCTTATGGATATTGCTTTCCTCCTTGATGTCATGGGACAGGCCAAGCTTGCTAATTGCCAGGCCGAGGCTGTCCACTCTGTTTGTGTCCATGTAGACCATGTTCGTGGAGTACATCCCTACTTTTTCCGAATCCCCTGTTTTTTTATCTTTCAAAATTTCATGGCCAATTTTTTTCAGGCAATCCTTGTCAAGGACAGCATCATTATTTAGGACAAACACCCAGTCGCTGCTTGCTTTTCTTATCCCCTGGTTGTTTCCCTCTGCAAATCCCTTGTTGGCCTTCAGCTCAACAAGCCTGGCCTGCCTGAACCTTGTTTTCACAAATTCCTGGCTGCCGTCAGTGGAGCCATTGTCCACTACAATAACCTCATGGGGCGGAACTGCCTGCTGAAAGACTGACTTCAGACAATTGCCAATAATCTTCCTGCCATTCCAATTTAGAATTATGACAGATATCCTGGGCATTCCTGATTTGCCTTTCTTCGCGGCATTTTGATTTTTTGCTGCATTGCCTGGCATTGCAATCTCTCCAAACTGAATCTAAACACTAAAGATATCTTTATAAATACTCTGTTTATACCGATGACAATGCCAAAAAGGAAGCTTCACCTGGGATGCGGAGTCGACATAAAGAAAGGCTACATTAACCTTGACAAGGCAAAGGCGCCCGGCGTGGACGTGGTGCATGATCTGAGCGTTTATCCATGGCCCTTCAAGAACAATTATTTTGATGAAGTCTATTCCCAGGATGTCATTGAGCATGTGGACGACCTTTGGAAAACCATGAAGGAAATCCAGAGGATTTGCAGGAAAGGCGCGACGGTCAGGATCATTGTCCCCTACTGGCATTCTTCAGCCGCATTCTACCCTGACCACAACTATTATTTCAACATTGACAGCTTCAAGTTCTTTACAAATCCCACACGGTTGTACGACTCGCATTATTGCGTGAGGCTGATAAAAGTAAAGGACATACCCTCAAAGTTCGGCTGGCTGATTCCTCCAATCCCCCTGCCAAAAAAACTATTTCCAAATGCTTTGCACCTGAGACATCTAATGAGCTATCTTCTCGGCGAAATAGTGCTGAAGCTTGATTTTGAGTTTAAGGTAATGAAGTGATTTCAGCCTTATTGCATTTCATTCTTAAAAATCCTGGTGCCTGTAGAAGGATTGGAATAAGCCAATTGAAAAATATTGCCGGATGCCTCTATTTCATCAAGCATTTCCTGGCTGATTTTCACCTTATTGTCCAGTGCAAAGCCCTGGTTGACAAAAAGATAATCCGCACCCAATGCATCAGCCTCTGCTGGCTGGATTGTCAGCCTGTCCAGATTGTATGCAGTGCACTGGCCTCCTGCCATGAACAGGGCATTTGCAGGTGTATTTTTCTGCGCCCACTCAAAATCCTCTGCATAACGGCCCCATGCCTTATCAGCCACTAATATCTTGACCGATGCCGCGATTATGAAGCCTGCAATAATCAAGCCAAGCAAAATAAATGCAATTGTGCCTGGGCCTAGTTTTCTGCCCAGCAAGAGGAATTTGTGATTCCTGGCCTTTTCCAGCATTGCCATGAGATTTCCAAATCCATATGCCCAAAAAATTGCAAGCGCCGGGACTGCGGGCAAGAAAGTCCGCATAACTGAAATGTCTGCAGTCACAACATAAACAAGATACAAAACAAAATAGGACAATACCCAAATCCAAGCCAGCTTTTTGCTTGCCTTGTCCCGGAAGCCACTGCTAAAGAACAGCGGAGCCAGGAACAGAATGGTTCCGCCTATCCACAATGCCAGCATTATGTTCATGTAAGGGATGCCCGCAAAAGAAAGATTTGCCGGATTTCCTTCCGGCACTCCAAAGAATGCCAAATAGCTTCTCGACGGCAATCTCGGGTCAATAAGGTTGGAAAGGTCAAAGCCGCTGCCAAGTATCGGGTAGGGGGCGCCTTGGAAAAATGCATTCAGGAACGGCCAAACCGGATTGCCAAGGTTGATCCAGTTTCTAATGAGCCATGGCAGTGCAACCAGCAATGGCAAAATGCAAAGCACAACCATGTGCCAAAGCGCAGTGCCCCTGGATTGCCTGTTCTCCATATCATTGTTGTATATTATGAATGCCAGGACAGGCAGGATAAACCCTGCATTATATTTTGTAAGGATGCCCAATCCAACAAAAACCGCGCTGGGCCAAACCTTGTTTTTCAATGCATAATAAACGCTCAAAACAACAAAAAGCAGCATTAATGCCTCGACATAGCTGTATATGCTGTAATCAATGAACATAGGGGTGAATGCAAGAAACACCAATGCATAAAGGGCAATACCCTCCTTTGTTATTTTCTTGAATACCCTGTATGCGAAGATTAATGTCAAGATAGATGATAAGGGGGATATCATTTTCGCCAGGAACTGCCCGGCCTTGCCTGAGAGAATCATAGCCGCGGCAGCAATGCCGTGGAACAATGGCGGCGGCCAGAATGCACCTTCCCTCCCCAACCCCTCATTGAGCGGGATTTTGTGCTCTGCCGCCATAAACCTTGCTGCAGAAAGGTGCCAGCATGCATCCCCTGACACCTGGTGGATTGCAGCCAATGGCAGGACAATGGCGCTGAAAACAAGGATAACAATCGCTGCTGCCTTGTCATGCTTTCCCAGATTTCTCCACCTGTCGAGCAGTGTCATTTTATCAGATCCAGGATGGCCTTTGCAAATTTCCTGGTTTCCCCTTCCTTGACAAGCTTTCCATTTTTCACAACTTCCCTGTGTGAGCCAATGTCAAATGCCACAACCGGCTTGCCGCATGCCTGGGCCTCAGCAACAGGAATGTCAAAGCCTTCCCAAAGCGAGGCAGTGGCATATACATCACATGATGCATAATACTGCGGCAGCTCGTTGTCATCTATGAATCCTGCAAAAATCGTGTTCCTGCCGGACAATGCCTTGAGCCTGCCATAATACCCTTCAAATGTCGGCTTTCCCACAATGATAAGCTTGGCATTGCTCCTGTTTTCATTCACAATTTTCATGGCCTGGATTAGCAAGTGGACGCCTTTGTGCGGCGAAAGTCTTCCCACGAACAAGATTACAGGCTCATTCTTGAGGTGGTGTTTTTTCCTCACATTGGAGCCGTCTATCCCTGGATGGAATTTTTTCTTGTCTATCCTGTTATGGACAACCTTGCTTTGCACTCCTGTGTCCCTGTGCAATTCATCAGCAAGGAACTGGCTCACTGAAAAGACTTCATCCGCTTCCTTTATTGCCTGGTTTGAAAAATACTTGAACATGCTCATGTACATCTGCTCAAGCGGGTTGGAAAAAAGGTGCGGAAAGCAAATTCCATGGTTGAACGCAATATACTTTATCCCATACATCTCTTTGGCTTTTATTGCAATAAGGTCCATTGGATAAAAATGGCTTATTATCCTGTCATAGCCTTTCAGCATTTGCGCATATTCCCTGATGCGGGCAGGCATGAGCGAGAAAAAAAGGCGATAAATCCTCTGCCTGAATGGCGTTTTCGGCATTCCCAGCTCAACAACCTTGAAGCCATTCGACGCAATTGAGGAGATGAGCGTGAATATTGTAACCTCATGGCCTTTCTTGACAAAATCCCCGGCCTGCATCTCCACTACCCTGTCTATCCCTGAGAAATGCGAGAATGTCGGAGTCAATATTGCGATTTTCATGCTCTTTGTGATTAATGTTTGTTATTTAAATGTTTATCTTATGAAAACCATCTCCTTTGGTTCTAAGGTCAGCATCAATATGTGCAGGCCATGATAAGATTTTATTGAAGGTGGGAGGGGGGCGTCCCTTACGGGGATCCCACCTTAACATGTCACACTTTAACGGCCGTAGCCGATGCTGACCTTCCCAAGGGAGGATTTTCCTCAGAGCTCCATGTTCAGCAAGGTTTAAATATTACAGAAAGTGCAATGGCACAACATGAAACCTGACAGGCATTACGAAATTTTTCAGGATAATAGGCTTAAATCCTGCAATGCATTGCCCTACATCAAGCATCCCTCCAAGTATGTTTCTGTAATAATAACCACCTTCAACGAGTCAGGCAACATAAGAAAGCTCATTTCTGCATTGGTCAAGGCCATCCCGAAGAAATACAATTACGAGATCATTGTGGCAGATGACAATTCCCCGGACGGCACAGGCAAAATAGTCACAGATTTTGCAAAAAAAGACAAGCGCATTGTCTGCCTCACCAGGGTCGGCTATCGCGGAGTGCTAAGCGCAATCCTTGACGCAATCAGCATTTCCAGAGGCAAATATTTCCTGACAATGGATGCTGATTTCTCGCATCCGCCTGAGACTGTTGCCAGGATAATTGAAAGCATAGGTGATTATGACATGGTTGTCGGCTCCCGCTACACAAAAGGGGGCGGAATCAGCGCCCCATTCCTGCACAAGCTTGCAACAGTCTCTCTGAACACTGCGCTTAAGTGGACATTGTCGCCGTTTATTCCAGTGAATGATTTCACAGGGGTATTCCATGCCATAAAGAAAGACAAGTTTGCAAAGCTGAAAATCGACAGGCAGGCAAAATGGGGGGAATTTGACATTGAATGGATATACAGGGCCTACAAAGCCGGGTGGAAAATAAAGGAAGTGCCATTTGTCTACAAATACAGGACAGAAGGCGAGACCAAGTCAGGCGGCCTGTTCAAGTACGGCACAATATATTACTTCCGGGCGCTGAGGGCGAGGCTTGGGAAGTAAGATTCAGAATCTGAAAAAGGCAAAATATTCTTAATAATGGAAGACTACTCTCTTTTGAAGCAGAAATTCCCTACATTTTTAGCTTATTTGATGCTTTAAACATAAGTATCAATTCTAGAACACCCATGGGAATATACAATAATATGGCAACGATGATTAAAATTACCGATGCTAATGCGATTCCGGTGATTATATTCAAAACACCAGCGGAAGTAGCTATGGCTCCAAAATCTTTTTTTAAGCGCAATAGGCCAATTCCTAGTGGAATAGACATAATTCCCATTAAAACTATAGCTCCTATAGAGACTATACCTTTTACTAATTCTGAGGACTTCATAGTCACTAACTCAATTGTTCCAAAGATAACTAATAATATTATCATAATTATCGTCGAAATACTTAGCAATTTGTTATTCATTTTAGCTCCTATAATATTAAATCCCCACCAAAAATAAATCGAAAGAATAATTAGCACCACATTCAAAACATAGTAAAATGGTAAAAAGTTATCTCCAAGTTTTTCTGAAGCTCTCAAGAATTCTATATAAATAAGCGGAATAACTAATACATACGACAATATCCCGGCATATGCTCTTTTCTTTAAATCCCTCATGATATTCTATGAATATGTATTCTATATAAATCTTTAGATCGAATGAACACCTTCGTTAAGCTTATAAAGTCAACCTTGATAATATTTCATATGGGGGATGATAAATCCGGAGCATATGCGGGGTTCGGAGTAAGATTTGCAGCTTTAATAATAGATCTTTTTATAATTTTTTTCATATTACAATCTCCAATTCACAGAATAATGATCCGTTCATCTATCTCACTATTACAAGGATCGATCCTAGAAATTGGCTTTCTTCTTTTGGTATTCATTCTCTATGATATTTACCTCACATATTATTTCGGAAGTACAATTGGAAAAAAATTACTAGGTATAATGGTTGTAAATAAGAAAAAAGTGAAATTATCTTTAATTGATTCCGTGGCTAGACATTTTTCAAAATGGATATCAACTTTGACTCTTGGAATTGGATATTTGATGATACTCTGGGATGATAAAAAACAAGCTCTTCATGATAGGATTTCAAATACCTATGTTATAGATAATCCAAAAAGAAGAATTGGAAATAATCTTAGGAATATCTTGGTCCTTATTATTGTGACGTTTGTAATTATCTATGTCTACTATTTAATCACGTTATTAGCCTTTGGCTTCAAAATAGCTTTGGATTCTCAACAAGAATCGCTTAGTAAAGTAAATACATTAAATTCTATCTTTGCAAAATGTAATTCTACCCTTCCATTCTATAGCGACATTTGTTATAGTATCTATGCAAATAAAGTGGAGTTTAAAAGACTGGATCTTGCTGTTAAACTGGATTTTTGCCATAATATCCATAATAAAAATCAACATTTGAATTGCATTTCCACAATTGCCGTATATGAAAGAAACGCGAGTTTATGCTCTAATTCAAGATCTACATATCTGAGCCAAATATGTAAAAAATCGTACAACGCTACTGTAAGTTTAGTTGAAAAATACTATCCAGAGAAAGAATTTATTTTAAATGGCACTTTAAATGTCACTGAAATTAAATTCGGATTATGGAGTGGGTCTAGTTGTCTAGAACTTCAAAATTATGAATTTTTACAGGAGGATTTATTTTGCTTTCAAGTTAATAATGTTACAGGTTTTGTGAAAGATGAAGATGGTCTCAATTGGTATGATGTTGCTGTTAAACAATACAAAAACGGGAATTTAATAGACGACCAAATTGAAGTTTATGGAAAAGATGGCCAAGTGGATTTGAAAAACAATTTCCTAGACTCTGCAGGAATGCACTCTAGACTAAATGGGACTTTACCAGGAACATACTCATATCAAGTGGCTATATATGATAAGATTGGGATGAGAGGAAATTATTATAACAAAACAATAGAAGTAATTGATCTTCCCATAGATAAACTAAATATTCAAGGAAAATTATTGGGGTTAGAAATAGGAGATAATTGTATCCAAAAGCACACAGATGTTTATACAAATCGTGATGCAATTTGCTATTATCCTTTGAATGTCAGTGGATTTAATGCAACTATTGATAATCTTTATATTTTTACAATGGATATACTCTTCAGAAACCAGAGTGGTGAAATATTTTATGAAAGTAAAGGTATATATAGTGATGAGGATCCGAGAATACTAAGAAATGGTATTCTAAACTTGTTCCCAGATGTTGGAGTTAGAGAAGATTTAGATTTTTTTCATCTGGTAGCTATGAATTTACTTTAACAGTAAATGACAGAATCAGCAAAAGACAAGACTCTATAAAAAAAAATTTCACTGTAATAGAATTTAAACCAAGATTAATACAGGGAAAATCTTTTTTAGCTTACTATGACGATGACAGTTCTGACTGTTATGAAAGAAAATCAGGAAAATTTCACACTTCCGAAATTGCTTGTGTCAAGCCAAGAATTACTGGATTTGAAACGGTCGCAGATGGAACTCTTTGGTTCGAGATGGACCACTCTATCCTGGATTCTTCAGGGCAGCTAATTGATCAGCGCAAAAATATATTTGAAGAAAGAGGAGAACAAATTCCTTATACTATAACTGATTACTATGTTTGGTTTAGGCTAAACGAGCTAAAGGAGGGAAATTACATATACCAAGTTACTATCTATGACAGGATAAGCAAAGATCAAATAACTGTAGAACGGCCATTTACTATTATTCCTGATTCCCAAGGAATCGATGATGGAAATTACAAAGGAGAATTTTTAGAAACCTACCTGAATACCATAAAAGATACACTTGAAATAAATCAAACAAAAATATACATGATTACCGGATCTGAATATGAGACTACAGTTTTAGGGATATCTAATGACAGTCAAACAACAAATTTCAGTGTCAATGATGAGAAATTATATAATCTCAATATAGGTGAACAAAAAATCTTGAAAGATTATACAGTCTTAAAAATTGACGAAATATATGAGTTTAATGGTCATAGACTTGTCAACTTCTATTTGGGTAGAAAATAAAACCTTATCTATGTGATGATATAGAAACTGTAATCTAAATTTTATTCATTATGCTTCCATTCCCTGTAGAAAACGTATGCATACAATTTCCCTTCCTTGGCCAGGCCGGGAAAGACATCCTTCTCCAGCGAGCCTTTGCTTGGCATGTGCCTGAAAATCTCCGGCTCGAAAAGGTAAACGCCCGCATTTGTCATATAGGTCGGCTTCTTGTCCTGGTAATTGAAATGCACTACCTTTTCGCCCTCGAGAATTATGCTGTCTGTTGAATCTTCAAGCTTCACTGCAGTAACGCCCATTGTCACCATGCTGCCTTTGCTCTTGTGAAATTCAACCATCTTGATCAAATCAAAAGTAAAGCTTGTATCTCCGGCAATCACAAGAAATGTCGAATCCAGCATGTTCTTTGCCAGCCAGATGCTTCCTGCAGTCCCTTTAAGCTCTTTTTCTTCAACATAATCGACTTTTATCCCATATTTGCTTCCGCTGCCCAGTATCTGGAAGATTTTCTCATTGTTGGGCCCGCCGGCAATCAATATTTCCTTGACACCGACGCTTTTTGCCATGCCTATCAAATGATTCAGGTGGGCTTCCTTAATGTTCCTTGACCGGCCCAAAAGCACAAATGCCTTTTCCACTCCGCTGCTTCCAAAATATGCCCTCAACGCATGCTCAATTGCCTGGCTCCTGTTCCTTACGGCAATGCCATCTACTGTAGCATCAGCCTTTTCCAGAATTTCCTTGTCCAATGAGATTGATACTTTCTCCCTCAACTATCCTGCACCTTCGCAATCCCGTGCATAAGCATAACACCTATATAAATCTTCCGAAATAGTAGGAAAAGGTAGGAAAAAGTAGGAAGATTTAAATATTACATCCAATTATATGCCCTAAACAGCCATTTCAATGAGGTGTGAGTATGGAAGTGCCAAGCAAAAAACTGTCATGGTCGCCGCCAAGGTTTGACAAAGAGGAAAAGGAAGCTGCCATAAGGGTGGTGAACTCAGGATGGGTAACCCAGGGAAGGGAGACCAAAGCATTTGAGAAGGAATTGTCGGAATACTTCAGGGTCAGGCACGCGGTTGTCATGAACAATGGCACATCTGCCCTCATAGCGTCGCTTATTGCGCACGGCATTGGCCCGGGTGATGAAGTTATTGTCCCAAGCTATACGTTTATTGCAACAGTAAATTCAATTCTCGCAGTAGGCGCCAAGCCTGTTCTTGCAGACTCTGACCCGGAAACATGGGTCACGACCCCTGAGCTGGTGAAGGAAAAAATAACAGGCAGGACAAAGGCCATAATGCCTGTTGACGTAGGCGGCGGATTAATTGATTCCGACGGATTTGAAGCTTTGGCCCAGGAGAAAAATATAACGCTGATTGAAGACGCAGCGCATTTGCCCGGCGCAAAATACAAGGGAAAAATTGCCGGCAGCTACAATCACACATGGACAACAAGCTTTCATATGGCAAAGCTTGCGCTGACAATCGAGGGCGGGGCAGTTTTTACCAATGACGACAAGCTTGCGGAACTCCTATCACAGATAAGGAACCATGGCATGTCTGCGCCTTATGATGTCCACAAGAACATCCATTATGATTATACAACCTTTGGGCTCAATTTCAGGATAACTGACATCCAGTCAGCAATAGGCAGGGTGCAGCTGTCCAGGCTCGAAGACACAGTGAAATTCAGGAACCAGGCAGCAAGAATTTACATGGATGGCATGCCGCAGTTCAGGTTCCAGAAAACGCCGGAATACCAGACAAGGCACCCCTACATGTTTTTCGGCATGCTTGTCAACCCAAACAAAAGGATGCAGCTCATTCAGGAAATGGTCAGGAACGGAGTTGACATCAGGATTTGCTGGCGAACAACCCATCTGCAGCCTTATCACAGCCAGCTTTTCAAGGGCATTAGCCTTCCAAACTCTGAAATGCTTTCTGACACCATGCTTTGCCCCCCTTTGGGGAATGACATGACCCTGGATGACACAAGGCACGTTGTCGAGGTTGTGAATAAGATTTGGGGGAAAATCAAGTGAAAAGCGCTTCATCTGGTGTGGATGGTGAACATTCAGGCCAAAATAATCCAGGCATCACAATTAATTCATCGGATGGCAATGGAAATCTGAAAGGCCTGTTTGTCAACAGGGACTGCCGCCATTTCCAGGATTACAAGCCGTGCCAGCCACACAAAAAATTCGGCGTGCTCTGCCATGGCTGCCCTTACTATGAACCAATCAAGAAAAGGCTGCTTATTGTGAATCTTGAGGCCATGGGCGATGTTCTCAGGACAACATCCATCCTCCTTCCGTTAAGGGAAAAATATCCCGGATGCCATATAACCTGGATAACAACCCCGAAATGCGTGGACATCCTCAAGAATAATCCATATGTTGACAGGATACTGATGATTGGCTATGAAACATCCATGAGCATGATGATAGAGGAATTTGATGTGGCGATCAATGTTGAAAAGGCACATGAGGCATGCGCGCTCTTTACAATGGTCAAGGCCAAGAAAAAATTCGGGTTTGAGCTTGGCAAGGATGGAAGCATAGTCCCTTTAAGCAATGGTGCAAAGTATTTCCTTGACATAGGAATATCCGACAAGCACAAGCGCGCAAGCCGGAAGACGCAGCAGGAAATAGTCTTTGACATTGCAGGGCTGGAATACACGGGCCAGAAGTCCATATTAATGCTTGAGGACTCTGCAAAATCATTTGCTGGCGAATTCTTCAAGAACAATGGCCTGAAGAAGGGAGACTTCATCGTCGGCTTCAACACTGGCTGCAGCAACCGGCTTTTTTTGGACAGGAAATGGAGCATTGATGGCTTTGTTGAGCTTGCCAAGCTTCTCTATAGCCTGTACGATGCCAAGATCCTGCTTCTCGGGGGGCCAAATGAAATTGAGCGCAACCAGGAGATAATCAACAAATCATCTGTGCCGATAATTAATACAGGGAACAATAATACGATTCCACAGTTTGCCGCAATCATAAGCAAGTGCAGCCTGCTTGTCACAGGAGATACGCTTGCTGTGCACATGGCAGCAGCATTGGATGTTGCAGCTGTCTGCATGTTCGGCCCGACCATGCCCCATGAAATTGAGCTTTACGGCAAGGGCGCCAGGATACTGACGGACATGTCGTGCGCCGGCTGCTTCAAAATCAAGTGCGAGTTCCATAAAACCTGCATGGACAGGCTGCAGGCATCGACTGTATTTGATGCTGTTGAAAAGGTGGCAATGAAGCACAATCTGCTTCCCGGCAGGAATATGCGCTTGAATGCCATGGCAGGGAGCGCCAAATCAGATGTCAATGCTGATTAGTAAACTAGTAAGACTGAGGGGATATGAATGGCAGACAAAAAAAATTTGAAGGAAAATAAGAAAGCAGATTCCGGCAAATCTGCTAATGTGCTGATTACAGGCGGCTTTGGCTACCTTGGCTCAATAATCACTGAATACCTAATCTCAAAAGGATACAGGGTAACAGTGCTTGACAATCTATATTACAAGCAAAAGCCCATGCTTCACCTGTGCCACAGCCCGAATTTTGATTTTATAATTGGGGATGTGCGAAACGAAAAGCTCATGGCTGAAATACTGCCAAAATTTGACTACATCATCCCGCTGGCAGCCATGGTGGGCGCGCCAGTGTGCAATAAAAGCCCGGAGGACGCCAAGTCCATCAATTATGGCGCAATCAGGATGCTGTTGAAGCTGAGGGCCAGGCACCAGCGCATCATATTCCCAACAACAAATTCAGGCTATGGGACCAAGAGCGGGGAAACATTCTGCACAGAGGAAACGCCCCTGGAGCCAATCTCCCTTTATGGCCAGACCAAAGTCGATGCAGAAAAGATATTGCTTGAGGCTGGCAATGCAATAACATTGCGGCTTGCCACTGTCTTCGGGGTTTCCCCGAGGATGCGGACAGACCTGCTCGTGAACGACTTTGTCTACAAGGCTGTCCGCGACGGCTATATTGTAATTTTTGAAAAGCATTTCAAGCGAAATTATATACACATCCGGGACGTGGCCAGGTGCTTTGAGCATTGCATGCTGAATTTTGAAAAAATGAAAGACAATGCTTACAATGTCGGCCTTCAGGAGGCAAATCTTTCCAAGGAAGAGCTTGCCCTCAAAATCAAGGGCCACATGCCGAAATTTTTTATCCATTTTTCCGAGATTGGCCAGGACCCTGACAAGAGGAATTATATAGTCTCCAATGACAAAATAATGGGAACAGGGTTCAAGTGCATTTATGACCTTGATTTTGGAATAAAAGAATTAATAAAGGCTTACAAATTGTTGGGGGATACAGGGCATTCCAATGTCTGATTGGATATGCAGGATGGAATTTGTCGGGGTACTGAATGGGTAAAAATGACTTGCTTGTGGCCGGAGCATTGTTTATTGTAGCTTTCTGGCTCTGGACTTTGCCGATCCAGGCATACCCTGTGCCCTTTGGCGAGGGCGACTCGGTCTGGCAATTTACTGCTGGCGACTGGATGTACCAAAATGACCGCGCTGATCTCACTATCCCCCCCTATCTGGGCAACTGGTATTACGGCTTCAATTCAATCCTTGGCCCGAATATTCATGAGTACCCTCCTCCTTATCCTCTCAATTCCGCGCTTGCCCAGCTTTTTACCAATGACAGGTTTGTTTCTGCCTACATAATGATAGGGCTTCTTTCAATGCTGGGCTGCATGTCAACCTACCTTCTTGTCAGAAAATTTTGGGGCCTTATTCCCGGAATACTGGCAGGATTCTCCATGCTTTTTGTGATGCGCAATATCATGACTTATCTCTGGGGGCAGAGGGGCAGCGTCATAGCGTTCAATTTTATCCCAGTTGTCCTCTATACCTACTACATGTACCTTTCCACTGACAGCAGCAAGGAGCCCGCCAAAAAATCTGTCTATCTTTTTGCTTTTGTTGCAGTGCTTGCAAGTGAATACCTGTTCCACATGCAGGCTTTTGGAGTAACGGGAATTGCATTATTCTTGTTTACGATCTTCTACTGGATAAAGGAAAGGAAATTCCCACTACCGTTCACCAAAAATCCCATATCGATAGGGCTTGCCATTGTCATATTCCTCCTGATCACAATGCCATTCATTCTAATCTACCTTGGGCCTGATGAAAGGCATGAAATAAAACTGACAAACCCTGAGCGCTTTCTTCACTGGTTTAAGATAAGCGACCAGGAAGGCTACCCTGTGAATGTCGGGGGGTATCCTGCCATCTATTTTTCGTATAACGATGTTTACCACAAATACCTTATCCCTTTCATTTTTATTGGTGCCCTCATTCTTCTCTACAGGAGAAGCAGCAAGGACCTTGTTTTGCTTGGATGGCTGGCAGCAGTGTACATAGCGGTGCACCTCGATGTTATTGGATACCTTAATGTGGGCAGGGCTGCAAGAATGCTTCTTGCTGAAACCGCATTGTTTTATGCAATAATAGTGGTGGGCTTGTTTGGCCTGTTGTCGTTCATTCCGGTCAAAAAGAAAATGCTTGGCTATGCCAAAATCGCACTTGCTTTGGTATTCATAGCCTTCATGCTGTCTTCCAATGCCAGGGTGGCACATTCCACGCTCAAGGATGCCTACCCTCCTATCCTGAGAATAACGCCTTACCAGGTGGAGGCTGCTGAATGGATGAAGGCAAACCTGCCTGAAGATGCCTTTGTTGTTGTCAAGGGGACAATAAGCTACCCGAAAATCAGGTGGATGCTCACATATTCCAACAGGTATGTTGGCAACGATGTCCAAAGGTTCCTGGACGCCAACCTTACAACCAGGGACAAGGCCTACTACATGGTTGATTACTCTGACCTTATAATCACCGGCCAGCAGGGCCCTGCGCAAAGCCTGCTGCAGTGGGAACAGGAAGTTTTTGCCAACAGCACACTGGTATATGACCAGAATAATATCCACATATGGCACAATAATTTTGAGGTGTTCAGAAATTACTAAACCAACCACTAAACCAGCTTCGAAAGCCATTGATAGCCTGAAAGGGCTTGTTGGCTGGCAATTTATGCTGCTGATAGTTGCACTGCTTGGCGTGTCCTATTATCTGCTCGGGAAAATAGGTCTGCAAACCATTTCAATGTGGCTTTTCCTTTACATTGTGCCATCCTATCTGATCCTTCTCATGCTCGGCCTGGAGGAATCTGAGTCATTTGTTATTGCAATTTTTGGCACAGCAGGCGTTGTCCCTGCCCTCATATTCTTCATGAACTATATCATACCATCGCTCAGGGCATCTGCAATTATACTATGGGTAATTGAGCTGGTCCTGGTGTTTGTTGTTTACAAATACCATTATAGAAAGTGATCTTATTTGCCTTTTCCTATAATCTATAACTTTTTCCTATAACCTGTAATCCTGGTAGCTAGTATTTGCTCCATGAAGCAGTGTATGGCCCGGCCTATCCCCTATTTCTTGCTGCCAATATAGAAAATCGAAACCCCGAGGGCAATCTCCAAAATTGGCAGGGCTATGTGGTGCAATTTCAGGTGCAGCCCGGCCAGGCCGAGGTAATATGACAGTATGCCGAGCACGGCAAAGCCAAGCGCGCTGCCCAATATGGTTCTTTCCATGAAGCCCAGCTTTTCCATGTATTTCAGCATAAGGGCGTAGCCCGGGATTATGCCGAGCCATGCAATGGCCAGCACAATTTTTACAACATTGAGAATGGGCTCCCTGAAGAATGCAATCTTAAACAAGATCATAAGCAGGGCTATTATCATGCCTAATTGCACAATCTCCTCTTTCAGCTGCTCAAAAATTTTGTTCTTCAATACAGTCCTCTCCCGGCTTTTCATTATGCAATATCACGACAAGGTCATTGTTAAAAACAGGCTTCATCCATTCCTTCTTCACAAGCTCGCTGGCAACCAGAAGGTTGTACTGGGCAAAAACCTGCTGCCCGCTGCCCTTGTCAAAGACAAGGTAATCAAATGAGCAAATGTCCGTGTAGCCCTTCAGCCCTGCCAGGCCGGGGTATTCGAACTGGAAAAATGATTTTCTAACTGCAAATGCATCGCTCGCTCCCACAAATTCAGCATAATATAGCCTTTTAATGCTCCTGTTCTGGATTGCCTCAATTAACTGCGGTATTTCAGCAACATAATTTTGTCGCTGGTCAATCCACAATGCCGCATCCTGGTTGTAAAGGTCCCCATACATGAAGAATATCCTTGCATTTTCCGGCGTTTGGCTGGGCAGCCACCTAATCATTTCCCAATGGTAAGGGTCCATGAGCCCTGGGTTGGAGCTGTCCTGGTAGCCAGCGCTTGCCAGGAAGATAAAGCAAAGGGCAATTGATAATGCAGCTGCATAAACTGTCTTAAGCTTCTTTAACAGCAATTTCAAGACAAGATAAATGGACAGTCCGAGGAAAAGCCCCATGAATATCGGCCAGGAATACCTTACCTGGAATGCCCTGCTGTGAAACCCAAAATAATTGCCAAAGCCTATGGCCAGCATGAAAAGTGCAGGCAAGGCCGCATAGTGATTTTTTTTCAATGCAAAATATGCCGAGGCAATTGCACCTGCAACTATCGGAAATACAGCCCATCTGAAATTCCTGAACGTGACATCAAAATTTTCAGGCCTTATCTGGCTTAAAGTCCACTGGCTGCCCTGCCAATGCCCGTGGTAAAAGACAAGCAAATACCCGAAGCTGAGAGCAATGCCTATGATGCCGGAATAGACAATCCATCTTGTTTCCTGCATGCTCATTTCCCTTTTGGCAAGCTTGAAAACATAGTACAGCGCATAAAACAGCACCAGGAATGCAGCCTCGGAGGTATGGGTTATCAGCACGCCAGCCACAAAAATCCCCAGGTAGGCATAATAATGCTCAAGGTCATGCCTGTCTATCCACCAAAAAGCGGCTGCAAGGAAAACCATGGCCAGGGCCAAATCCCAGTTTCCCCAGAGCCAGCTGATTACAAACCTTTGCAGGAACAGGAAGACAGTCACGGAAAGGCCCAGGATTGCAACATTGGTGTTGAACTGCCTGGCTATCAGGTACATCACAAGCGACGCAAGGATCACAAAAAGATATGGCAGGATGGCGCCTTCATAAGTTTCAAATCCAGTGAAATTCGAAAGCATTGCATTTTCAGCATAGAAAACAGGCATGTGGAATGCCATGCTGTTTGTGTGTCCAAACCTGATGTAATGGGGCAGGACGTCCATTTTGCCGTGCATATTGAACCATTCTGCGAATGCCAGCTCGCCATAGGCATCAGATGCAAAATACCCATAGGGCAGATCGTGCGTTATCCTGTGGTTGAGTATTGTGCCAGGCCCCACATACAGAAATATTGCCAGGGCTGCAAAAATGAAAATGTGCTCAATCTTCACAGACTTCAAGTCAAAACTCATTGCAAACACCATTAATCCGCAAGCCCGCGCTCAATTAATCCGCAAACCTGTATTTTATCAGGCACCACGCAGCCTGTAAGCCATCTTTAATCGTGATTTTCTTGCCTTCATCATGGTCCCGGTTTTTGTAGCTAATCGGTATTTCCCAAATTTTGATACCATGCCGCAGGAGCTTGCCAGTGACCTCGGGCTCAAAGTCAAATTTATTTGCTCGAAGCCTTAGCTTTCTCAGCAGGCTGGTTTTCACAAGCTTGTAGCATGTCTCCATGTCAGTGAGCCTTGCTCCGTATATAATATTGGTCAGCCATGTCAGCCCTTTGTTCCCAAAATAAAACAGGCCTTTATGCAATCCATCCCTGTTCAGGAACCTTGAGCCGTACACAGCATCAGCTTTCCTGTTTTTCATTTCATCCAGAAGCATTATTATTTCCCTTGGGTCATATTCAAGGTCAGCATCCTGGACAATGCAGGCAAATCCTGATGCTTTTGACAGCGCAGTCCTCAGCGCCGCGCCCTTGCCCTTATTTTTCGGGTGGAAATAAATCCTGAGACTGGCATACTTCCTGCTTTTGCCGATTTTCTGCAGGATTTTTCTCGTGTTATCCATTGAGCCGTCATCTACAACAATTACTTCTTTCTCATATCCGTCAGTCTTGACTTTCATAACCTGGCCAATGAGCTTTTCAACTGTCTTGGCTTCGTTATACACCGGAATCAATATTGAAAATTTTTTTTGCCCTGCCATTAGTTGTCATCCAGTTCATTTATTTATAAAGGTTCTCCCTCAACAGGCTCTGTCCAGAGACTTGGTTTTGGCATCAAAGTTGTGAGGCTCTTCAATTATCGCCTAAAGCATTTTTCGCGGTTCCAGATAGAAAAATGCAATTATTGTCATTTGTTCAAAGCCGAGCCGATGCCAAAACTCGAGCCGAAGGCGAGATTCTGGGCAGAGCCCCCTCAACAAAACTATTCTTATTGGTGCCACTGCGTGATTTGCTTTCCCTAATTGACCAATTTAATTATTAACCCATTGCATACTCCGACAACATAATCTGCCATTCCCCGGGATTTCAAAAATACTTCTGGCTCCATCCCATCTTCCTGTCCATAATAATAAGCAGTATGCTCAAGGCTAATCCGGCAATTGTCAGCCACACTCCCTTCACAAATCCAGCAGGCACATAGCTGAACACCAAATCACCGCTTTTCCCATTGAGAATGACCAATGAGCCTATGCCATTTGCATTATGGATCCGGATTTCTTTTCCATTAATGCTGGCTTTCCATTCCGGAAACATGTAAAACTTTTCACCGAGGAAAAAAAGCCCTTTTTCGCCATTCAGCCTGAATTCAATCCTGTTTGGCCCGTAAACAGATGGCTTGATCTGCAACATTTGCCTGCCTGATGATTCCCGGGACAGCATAAGCGTCAGGTTCTCAAATGAAAGTGATTGGCCGGGATTAAATACATCCGGAACCAGGATGCCGCCGGCCTCAACAAATGCCTTAAGCTTTGGCGCATCAGCCGGGGCATAGCTGTTTTGCAGCAGGATAATCATATCATGGGCCATAAGCTCATTCTCCGAGTAATCTGAGACGCCCTGTGCTCCTTTTGTTATGACCAATTTGCCAGGATCAATGCCTGGCTGCAAAAGCATCTGGAACGCAACATTGTCAACATCAGCCTTTGCGCCAAGAATAAGGACTCCGTAATCTACAAGGTAATACCTTGGAAGGTACAGGTCATTGGAATAAAGATAGGGCCCGTCCACCCATTTCGAAAGGTCATCAGCTTCGCACGATGCGCATTCATCAAATTTCCTTACCAGGGTAAAGCCAGGGACATTTATCTCATTTTTTGCAGCCAAATACTTGACATTAGCCAGGCCGAGCAGCTTTGCAGGATTGTATTGCCTTGCAATGGCAGTGTACTGCACATAGTCGCCTGTCCAAATTGAGCCTCCTCCTCCGTAATGCTCTATTCCATACCTTGAATACCATCCAAACCCGTATGCAGCTATGATGTCCCCTACATCCAGGTTATATACCCTGAAAATTTCGCCTTTGCCCTTGATTTCATTTTCAAGGTACCTTGCCAGCTGGTTTTCGTCAATCTGCTGCTTGATTTCAATTGTCTGCCATCTCCACTTGGCCAGCCAAACATTTGCAAAAATCAATGCCAGCACTGCCAGGAAAAAAATCATGGCAGAGCCATTCCTGGCCATCCATTTTTTTGTGCTTTGCATTTTGCCCAATTTTGTTTCGAGGTAAGTATAGCCCATCCCTGCCAATAGCGGCATGGCGAAAACAAAAAGCACCAACGCCCTTTGCAGGTTGCGCATTTGCCTGAATCCCGGCGCATAGTTGTAGAAAAGCTGGCCCAGTCCAATGTCAAATGCAAGAAGGAAACCAACCAATGCAAGCAAAACCCCGAATACAACATATCTGTTTTTCATCTTTTTAAGGGACATGATTGCAAGAAGCGCGGCAACAAGCCCGACATCCAGGAAAAGCCATCCTGCCTTGACGGGATACAAATTACCGGGATAGAAATACTTCTCAGATCCAATGTATTCCGCATAGGAGACACCGGCTGCCCGGTTTGTGACCTCAACCAGGCTGAAATCAGGAAGCAGCTTGGAGGCGCTTAGCGCCACTGCAAGCACTGCCAAAGCCACAAAGATGACAACAATCCTCAAAATTGTTTTCTTGCCATGGTTTCCGGAAAACAATGCAAGGATTATCTCAAGGCCGAGGTAAATGCCCACAATCACCCAGGTATAGAGCAGGATGACAATCCCTCCTGACATGACCTGGCAGGCAAACAAGGCAGCTGCAAGTGCAATATTCAGGAAAAAATTCTTCCCTTCCTTCAGTGCCTTGATCACAAAAAGAAGGATCCATGGAATCAGCATGTACGGCTCGGCAATGCTCGGGTTTCCAATGATTATGAACTGAAGTATGTACTCATTGAAAATATAAACAAACCCTGCTATCATTGACGCATACACATTGTTTGTAATATATTTTGCCAGAAAATACATCCCGGCCAAACCGATTATCAGGTAGGAAAGCAGCGAGAGGTTTATGGCAAGGATGACCTGCTTGAAAAGCATCAGGTAGGCGAATGTAAGGTTAACGAAAAATACCTGCGGGTCTGTGAAAAAAGGATGCCCGCCAAACCATGACCTTGTCCAGAAGGGGAGTGTGCCATGCTCATAGACAGCATCCAGGTAATTCTGCGCAAAAAGCGTCTGCACCTCGATATAATGCGTGCCTGCAGGGTTTAGCCGCGTCGTGCTGAAAATTTCCCTGTAGTAAATCCCGGCAAGAACGAGCAAAATCAGGCCCGCCAAAATTTCCTTGCCATGCTTCCTAAAGATACTTGAGGCTTCCTGCTTCATCTTTCCACAATCCAAGGGTTTCATGCGACCATTTGAACGGCTTGTTCGCGCCAATGCCTATCTTGTTCATTGTGCCTATGAATTTTGTGCCAAAGTCCTTGCCATAAAGGGGCTTTTGGCCCCGGGCTTTTTTCCTGAAATCATCATTTTCCAGAATGGCTTTCACAGCTTCTGCCATGAATTCAGCTGAATAGGGCGGCGCCAGGAAATTTCCGCCAGACTGCCTGACAGTCTCGGGCCTGTCCGTGCTGAACCTGCAGGTCATGCACAATTTCTTCATCATGTTCATGTCTTCCTGCACGCCTCCGCTGTCCGTAAGGGCGGCAAGGTTGTGCTCAGAACTGTAAAATTCCACAACGTGCTCGAACATTGGCCATAAGTCAGTGAACAGGAAATTGTCTTTCTTCATTATGTCGCTGAATGCATCCTGCATGCCATAATTTGCAAATGCCTCCCTTGTCGCGCCCATCTGTATAAAAACAACTTTCCTTCCTTCCTTCACCAATTGCCTGACTGCTCCAACTATGCTTTTTAGCCTGCGCGCAGTCAGGTTTTCCCGCCTGTGGATGTCAACCCTTATCCATTCGCCTTTTTCAAGCTGCGGGTAAATCTCAAACACGCTTTGCTCAGGCTTTTTGCCAAGCTTGAGCTGAATTGCATCCACAACAGGGTTCCCGTGCACAAATATGTCCTCATCCTTGTAGCCTTCCCGTAACAGGTGCTGCCTGTTGAGGTCAAGGGGCGCGAACTGGAATTGGCAGGCTGCTGAGCTTACAAATGTGTCCCATTGCTCAGGGAACGGCTCATTGCGCAGCACTTCCCATTCTGCTTCTCTTTGCTGCATCACAAAATCCTGCGGGCTTGTTTTTCCGAGCTGCCTCATGCCTGCTGGCGACATGGATCTCAAGCCGGCCTCAAGGTTGATGCCTTTGTTTCCAACTGCAAAAAGCCATGCCGAGGGTATTACTCCTGCAAGGATGGTATCACCCAAGACAACAGGTACAGTCTCAACATCAGGATAAAGCTGCCTGAGCTTCCTCGCAAGCCATATGCATTTGAAATACAGTTCCCCTGTCTTCCTGCCGAGGTCGCCGCCAATGTGAAGGTCCACGCTTATTTTCCCGTCCAGCCCGAATTCTTTTATTCCCTGGGTCAGGCTGCTGTCATAGTGCTGGTTTGCATTTATGACAATGTATGGGTAGCCATTGCTTTCAGCAGCCTGTATTGCCCCATAGAATTTGTAAAAGCATGGCTTTGTGCCAACCACAAATGCAAGCAGCCATTTTCTATCTTTCCTGGCCTTCTCAGCAGCTGATTTTATTTTTGCATAATCAACCCTGATACTGTCCAGCTTCGGGATAAAATCAGATTGATTGACAGTGTCCAATGATGCCATAAGCTTCTCCTTCTGTATGAATTGGCCCCCTATGCTATGCGGTTTTTACACTCTCACCAGCATTAAAAACCTTTTGCTTTTTTAGGCTGTTCGAGGCAGCCGACTCAGTCCAAAACATGACACGTCAATATGCGGAATCCAATGCCAAGGGCGAGCTTTAAATAGTACGCGCTGATTACAGGCGATGGGTCAATCATGGACAGGAAATATAAGATCAGTGTCGTGATCCCTGTTTTCAGGGAGGAAAAGCGCATAAGCAGGTGCATTGACGAATCAATTTTCTATTTTTCCAATAATCCCTCAATTTCAGATTTTGAGCTGATTTTTGTAGCTGACTCAAGTGGGGACAAGACCATAAGCATCATCCGGAAGCGCACTTTCAGCGACAGGAGAATCCGGCTCATAGTCAATAATGACAGGCTGGAAAAAGGCTTTTCAGTAAAGGAAGGAATGCTGTCAGCGAAATATGACCTCATGCTTTTTTACGACGCAGACCTCAGCGTTCCCCTGACGGAAATCGGAAACTTTTTGGCCAAGATAAGCCGGCATGACATCCTCATTGCATCACGGGGGCTTCCGGATTCAAGGGTGCAGAAAAAATTCTTCAAGATACTCCTATCAAGGCTTTTTTCGGCTGTGAAACTGGTTATGCTGGGTGTCAATTACCATGACACTCAATGCGGCTTTAAGATGTTCAGGAAAAAAACACTTGTGCTGTTCCGCCAGCAGAGGATAAAGAGCAGCTGCTTTGATGTTGAGCTTCTGTACAACGCAGGCCTGCATAATTTTAGTGTAAAGGAGCTTCCGGTCACATGGATTGACTCGGACAGGAGCAA
The DNA here is from genome assembly GCA_018303405.1 of Candidatus Woesearchaeota archaeon. NCBI lineage: Archaea > Nanobdellati > Candidatus Woesearchaeota > Candidatus Woesearchaeota archaeon. The sequence goes on from JAGVYD010000010.1 coordinate 95,577, forward strand.
TTTCAACACCCTCAAGGTCATCGGAAGGTTTATTGTTGATATCATGAGAATCAGGTACTATTCCTGGTCTGGAAAATACGGGCCGGCCGCAGGGAAGGCAAAATAATCTTAATTCAAAATAATCTTAATTTGTTCCTTTTTATTCCTTCTTATTTTATCCCTTCTTATTCAAATGAAATGCTTCAATCTGCCCTTTCTTTCTGCAGCACAGTCAGGGTGGCCACGCCAATCGGCATGTTCATCCCTTTCGCTATCAGCCAATTCTCTGCCAGGTGGATTTTCTTGAGCAGGCCATTGAGCATCATCCCGTTTCCTTTGGGGTTTTCAGAATTTTTCCTTGCAGACGTTTTCGCATTTCTTTTTAGCAGGCTGTCCTTTATTTTTTGCTCAAACGACTCCCCCTTGCCTGATGCTCTTTCCATGGTCCTGGCGAGCAATGCCGGGAAATAAAAAAATGGCTGGATATATGTCTGTCTAAGTTTCCTGAAGCCATCAAACAGCTTGTTCAGCCTTTTCTTGGTATACCTCCTGAAATGGAACAGCCTTTTGTCATCCGCCCCCCAAAGGTGCATGAACATTGGGACTGTGACAAGGGCTATTCCGCCTGGCCTCAGCACCCTCCTGACCTCCTGCGCAGCTTTTTTGTCATTCCTCACATGCTCCAGGGTGTCGCTTATTATCACAAAGTCAAAATAATCATCCTGATAAGGCAGCTTCTCAGCATTCCCCACTTTGAGCATAAAGCTTGTCCTGGCAGACTTGGCCCTCTGATGGCAGATCCTGATAGCCTCGCCGGAGACGTCCATACCATAGATTTCGGCATCCTTGCCGCAAATTTGCCTCATCATAAGCAAAATGCTTCCTGTTCCACAGCCTACATCCAACAGGCGGAACTTATTGTTCCTTCCACTATCCTGTTTTCCCGGTGCTGATTTTGCCATCCCGGAATATTTTTTATAAGCCTGCTCAAACATGTACCTTTTTCCAACCCAGAACCAGTAATCCTTTTCCAGCACGGCCATCTGGTTTATTGATATGTCATCCAATCATCACACCTGTTATTGCCCTAATATCACTTTATTCCACTTATTTTTTATTCCAACCATTTTCATTTTTTTCTGCAATAAATTTGCGTTATCCTGTCAATCAACTCAGTTGTGGAAAATCCAGGGACTTTCTTTACCAAGTAAAGCTTGCCGCCAATTGCCTTAATGGCCTTTGCCTCGACGCAATCCTTGCCATACTCCTCGCCATTGGCATGTACATCAGGCCTGGCCAGGTTTATCAGCGGGACTGCAATTTCCTTTTCATCCATCAATACAACATAATCAACGCATTCCAGTGCAGCCAGTGACTCCATCCTGTGTTTTTCGTCAATAATAGGCTTGTCCTTGCTCTTGTACTGCTTTACAGAGGAATTGCTGTTGACTCCCACTATAAGTGCATCTCCCCGGGCTTTTGCCTCCTGCAAAAAAGTTATGTGGCCAATATGCATTAAGTCAAAGCTCCCGTTGCAGGTGACTATTTTCTTCCCTTTGGCCCTCAGCTCATTGCATATTTTCGGGACAGCGTCCCGGGAGACAATTTTTTTTCTAGCAGCCATCGCCATCGACCCCTTGATTTGCGCCATTTGCAGCGCCGCCGGGCTTTTCGTGCTCCAGTATAATCTCAACAGCCATCTTTAAGTCAGGCGCCACAAAATCAGGCTCAACTGTCATGTTCCTGTAATATTCCTCGCCGTTAATCCCGCTTTTTACAAGCACGGTCCTGCATCCTGCGCGTGCCCCTGCCATTATGTCAAAATCCCTGTCACCTACCATCCATGACTTCTTAAGGTTAAGCTTGAATTCATGCGCAGCTTCCTCAAAAAATTTGGTTCCTGGCTTTTTGCATTCGCAGATGAATGAATATCCTTCAACAGTGCCGTCCTTGTGGTGAGGGCAGTAATATACCCTGTGTATTTCGGCCCCATGTTTTTTCAGCTCGGACACAATGTGATGGTTTATTTTGTTGACATCCTCTTCGGTGTAAATCCCTTTTGCCACGCCGCCCTGGTTGGTGATTATTATAAGCTTGTAGTCTGTCTTGGAAAGCTTTGCGATTGCCTCAACAGAGCCAGGCAGGAATGCAAAGTCCTCAAGCTGGTAAAGGTAGGTTGGCATTTCCACGTTTATTGTTCCATCCCTGTCGATGAAAATTGCCCTGTTCCTCCCAGATCTTTTCTTGGGGGGCACACGGGCTTCAGGAATTTGCCCTTCATGCTCATTTTCCATTCTGGTTTCCATTGTATTCTGAATCCTTCTTTATGTCTTTCTCAAGCTCCGAGGCTGTTACAGTTGAGGTCCCTATTTTTCCAACAACAATCCCTGCTGCGTGATTGGCAATCCTCGCGGCATCCTCCAGGCTCGAACCTGCTGCCAATGACATGGCCAAGGTGGCCACAACCGTATCCCCTGCTCCGGTAACATCATAGACTTCCTTGGCTTTTGTCGGAATGTGCTTGACCATCCCATCCTTCTTGAAAAGGGACATTCCCATCTCCCCTCTTGTGACCAAAATGTCAGTATCGTACTTCCTGACCAGGGCTTCTCCAACTTTCATCACATCTTCCCAGAACTCCTCTTCAAGGCCGGACATCAGGCATGCTTCGTCATAGTTGGGTGTGAGCAGATGGCAGCCATAATAATATTCCCTGTGCATTGGCTTTGGGTCCACAATTGTATAAACCTTGTTTCCTTTTGCAATGTCAGTAACCTTTGCCATGAAATTCCTGCTCAAAAGGCCTTTCCCGTAATCAGAGATTACAATCACATCAATGTCCTCAATGCCCTGCTTTAATTCATTAATTATTTTTTCCTCATGCTCCCTGTCAATGTTATGCACTTTTTCATAATCAACCCTGAGCAGCTGCTGGCCACGGGCCATTATTCTCATCTTGGTGATGGTCGGCCTTGTGCTGTCCTTGATCATGTAATCCGTATGCATGTTTCTCTTCTTCAGCTCCTCAAGGAGCGTTGCGCCCATCTCATCATTGCCGACTGTGCCTATGATATAGACATCCCCGCTCAGGCTGGCAACATTGTTTGCCACATTCGCGGCTCCGCCCGGCACAAACTCCTCCTTCTGGACATTAACTACCTGCACGGGCGCTTCAGGCGATATCCTTGTGACATCCCCTACAATTGACTTGTCGAGCATCACATCCCCTATGACCAAAACCCTTTTCCCCTTGAAATCCCGGATTGTCTGAATCAGTTTTTTTACATCCATTGAAATCCCCCTTATTGTTCCTTCCCGCCTTTCCAGGCCTTGGCAACAAATTCGTTTTCGACCAATTCGCATACAATATGCATTATGCACATCTGGGCTTCCTGTATCCTTGCTGTCTGGCTTGAGGGTATTATTATGTCCAAATCTGCCATGCCTTTTGTCTTTCCCCCATCCTTGCCGAGCAGGGCAACGGTCTTCATCCCCTTTTCCTTTGCCATTTTCAAGGCAAGCATGACATTCTCTGAATTTCCGCTTGTGCTAATCCCCACAAACAGGTCTCCTTTGTTTCCCAGGGCCTCAACCTGCCTTTCAAACAGCGTGTTGAATCCGTAATCATTTGCATGAGCTGTGATGACAGATGTGTCAGTTGTCAGGGCTATTGCCGGCAGGGTCTTCCGGTCAGTCTTATATCTTACTATGAACTCAGCTGCAAAATGCTGCGCATCTGCCGCACTACCTCCATTGCCGCATACAAGCACTTTTTTGCCGGATTTCATGGTATCCAGGGTCATGGCAGCAAATTTTTCAACCTTTCCTGCCATTGTATTGGCAACTGTCTTTTTTACTTCAGCGCTTTCAAGCAGCATTTCCCTTATCTTGTTTTCCATGCTCTCACCCTTAACCGTTTTATGAAATATGATTATTTAATATAGTATGACTAATTCATACTAAAAAATGGCTCTATTTATATATCTTTGCATTTTTTTAAAATAACAAGATTTAAATAGTAATACTTTTACATACTAAAAGTATGAAGGAAAAAATCGCAATATCAGTGGACAAGGGGCTGCTGCACCTGATAGACTCCAAAGTTGACGGCTCAGTGATCAGGAGCAGGAGCCAGGCCATAGAGCTTTTTCTGCGAAAAGGCATGGAGGAGAAAACAGTTGACACTGCAATCCTCCTGCTCCACCGTGACCATCACGATGCCGCGCTTACCAAGGTAAAGGGGATTCCCCTGATAAATTCCCAAATTGATTTTTTCAAGGCCAACGGGATAAACAGGGTCATAATGATAACCCAGCATGGCAAGAAAATAAACCTGATATTGCAAGCGCTCTCCCATGCAAGCATTGATGTTAAGATAATCGAGAAGGATGCACGGGGCAATGCTGAGGCGCTGACTGCGGCCAAGGGCTTGATCCAGGCGAGCTTTGTTGTGATGAGCGGCGACACGAACAACAATTTCAATCTGCAGAGCATGATAAAAAAGCACCTTGACGCCGGAAAGCTGGCCACAATGGGCATAATGAGCATAGAGAAGCCCGGCAAGTACGGGACTGCCGTGATGGATGGGGACCTGATTGTGGATTTCGAGGAAAAGCCCAGGCAGGCCAGGACGCATGTGGGCAACACAGGCATCTACATTTTCAAGCCGGAAGTGCTGGAATTGTGCGATGCGCATACAATCTCACTTGAGCGGGACCTGTTTCCAAAGCTCGCCAGGATAAAGCAGCTGACCGGCTTCTTCACATTGGGAGAATATATGCATCTTGGATAGTCTATTTCTTGTCAATACAAAGGCATATAAACTTGTATAGTTTGTTACTTACTGGGGGGAATTAATGATTGGGAAAATTCGATATAAAACAGTACCGATCGTTTTTTGCATGCTTGTTCTATGTATCCCAACGATAATTGCAATAAAGGCACCAGAGAAAGAGTGGGAAATGCAAATCAAACCTGGTTCAGGTTGGGTGGAGTCAATTGAGCAAACAAGCGATTCAGGATATATTATTTCTGGCAATACTCAGCTCTTATATGACTGGAAAGGCCATTACGCTCTTCTAATCAAACTGGATGAGTCTGGCAATCTGCAATGGAATCACACTTATAACAAGACCAATTATGACTTTTTTTCATCAGCTCGTCAAACCAGCGATGGTGGTTACATTGCCGCGGGGAGCACAAGAACAAAAGATGAAAAATATATGGATTTTTACAATCTCTGGGTAATAAAAACAGATGAAGAGGGACTACCCTTATGGAATAAGACCTATGCAGATGGCATAAGCTCTGACGCAAGAGAAGTTCAACTAACCACGGATGGTGGTTTTCTTATCTTGGGTTCCAAGCTCGTTCTAGGTTGGAATGTGACCGATTATTCTATCCCGCTCAACAATCTTTTTCTATTAAAAATAGATTCCGATGGCAATTATCAATGGAACTGGACTTTTCGCACATCTAATCACTCTAGCCAACTTTATTCCGGAGTGGTTCAAACATCCGATGATGGATATGCACTTATAGTAACAATCCTGAATGGATCCCAATATGGCGCAGACTTCTCCAGCCTGCAAAGGGAAATTTTCCTAATTAAACTGGACAGTAATAGAAATATTCAATGGAATCAAACCATCCAAGGTACAAGCTATCTATCACACATATTACAAACAGAAGATGGTGGCTATCTGCTCGCTGGATCTAAATCTCCCCAATTTGATGTCTGGGTTGTTAAGACAGATACAGATGGTCGCACGCTTTGGAATCATACCTTTGATAATAATAACACATGGGATCACCCTCAACATCTAACTTTGGCAAATGATGATACTTTTTTCATTACAACCGAGTCGATCTACCCCTCACTTTTCAAATCCAAAATCTGGATGTTAAAATTAGACGAATTTGGCAATTCTTTGTGGAATAAGACAGTTTCATTTCGCAATAATAATGATACCACATATGCGGCAGCGGGCCTTCAAACAGATGATGGAGGTTACATCGTCACGGGTACATCAGAAAACACAAGTCTTCCATATTTTTGGAGTCATGGTGTTTGGGTTGAAAAATTCGGGCAGGAAAACACTTCGGTTGATATTAATATTACTGTTCCACAACATAATTCAACGATTATAACAAATTTTACATGGTTAAATGTCACGACAAGCGAACCAGCACTTTGCACATATCATGGTGAATCTTGTGCACTAGTGGTACCTAAATCTTCTCCTGACTGCAATGTCGTTTATCCGGTAAATTTATCTTCAAGCAATAATATCTTTCATAGCTCCTATTTAAAAAATCTAACAAGTCATTTTAACTACAATCTTGCAATAGTTTGCAAAAGTGGTTCAGAATATCTGGAACCAGCATGGCTTAATTTTTACGTTGATATTGTCGATATCAATGACTTAGTACCGCCAGTAACACTAGCCAACAGCATGGATTATATATTCGGGACTTGGAGCAATACTTATTTAGAAATAAATTTTACGTGTTCTGATATCAATGGAACAGGTTGTAAACAAACTTATTATTGTATTGACACTACTGACATCTGTGAACCATCCATTACTTATAATAATAGTTTTAGCATAAATACGGAAGGCTATTTTTATTTGAGATTCAGAAGTACAGACCAGGTCAACAATCAGGAAGCCATTACGAGCAAAATTATTAAAATAGACAAAACTTTACCGGTCATAAATGTAACTGCTCCAATAACACAAGGTTCTTATAAAAGTGAATTTTTGCCAATTGAGTGGTTTGTTAATGATACAAATATTAACTATTCATTTGCTAATATTATAGATTTTAATGGTAATTTAATATGGGAATCACCCTCGCTGTCAGATGAATATAATTATTACTCCTTCCACAATCTTAGTGATGGCCAGTATAACATAACTGTTGTTTCTAAAGATTTGGCTCATAATTATGTCAACTATACCGTTACTGACGTTACAATCGATTCAATAGCTCCAATCTGGCAGTTTTTGAATCCAGAAAACAATATCACCACTGATAAAAACATACTTCAAATCAATTTCACGACTAATGAACCAGCATATTGCAAAATTCAGGATTCGTACAGTTATTTCTTGAATAATTTAAGCTCGCTTATCATATATGGCGCTGCATTTGGAGATCAAAATGATGCAATATTTTCTCAAAGTTTCACGTTCGAAAATTTGAGTGATTATTCCCACTATTACTATTTAATACGCTGTTCAGATTTGGCTGGCAATCAAAATGAAAATTCATATGAGTTTACTGTAATATATGACGGCGATGCTGACGGCATCCCCGACATCCTGGACAATTGTCCATCAATTTACAATCCATCTCAAGCAGATATCGATGATGATGGTGTTGGGGATTCATGTGATTCAGACAGCGATAATGATGGCATACCAAATGATCAAGATTACCTAACAGGCAACTCCAGTGACATAAATTCAAGTTCATTTGTACCAATATTATATATCAATAACCAATCCAATCTAAATCAAATCTTTACTGGACTTGGTGTTATAGATATTATGAATGAGAATGTTAAAGTCGCGGAATTTTCATATAATTTCAGTAATGGCACTCTTAACTTAGCAAATATTGCAATTGAAGTATCGTCCAATTCTTCCAATGGTTTTGTGCTAATTAATCTCAATGGGCAAACAATCGAAGGTACTAAAACTCTGTATCTTGAAAATGTTAATAACTTAACAACTCTTTGCATAAAAGATGCTGAAATAGGCTCAATAAGTCAAATTACAAATCTATGCAATGGCCCGAATGAATATAGCATTGACTGCCCCGGATATGCTAACAATAACCAATATCAATGTAATTACACTGGTTCCAGCAACAAAACTTATGTAATAAGTGGATTGACGCACACAGGTATCAACCAGCAGACTTATTGCGGAAATGGCGTTGTTGATTTTGGTGAAGATTGTACTAATTGCGATGCTGATGCAGGCTCTTGCCCAATTTCTTCCAGCTCTAGCAGTTCATCTGGAGGTGGTGGTGGAGGCGGAGGAGGTGGTGGACCAACTCTCTTTTACTGCTCCAAAGCATGGCAATGCAGTAGCTGGAGTTCTTGCCTAAATAGTCAACAGACAAGATCATGCGAATTTGTTGAGGTTCCCGAGTATACACAAAACACTTCATGTCCAAAAGGATCCGATGATATAGAAATAGCCAGAACATGCACATCTGCCCCCAAATCGGTTGTCCCAGCTTCCGAAGAGCAAGTCCCTAATGCTGCTGAAGATGTAAAATCTTTGGAATCCACTATACCAGGATCAGATCAAGATCAACTTGCCAAATTGCAGGATGTTAGTGCCATTACAGGTGCAGTGACCGGTTTGGAAAATTTTATCAGCAACAAAAAGCCCATGAACAAAATATTCTTAATATTATTTTCTCTGATTATAGTAATGGCACTTGTGATTTACGGATATAATCATTTTGTTGGTCGTAAGAAAAAACGATAATTGGGCTAACAACTCACTTCCCTGCAATTTTCCCAAACGCCATCATAACATTATCAACGCTTATCGCCTTCATGCACTTCTGGTATTCAGCCGATTTCCTCGAGTAAAGGCAGTCAGGGACCTGTCCTTTATGGGTGTTTATGCACGGGGTATACCTGCAGCTGTCCTGGTGGTAGACAAAGGCATTTTTTTCGCCGTACGGCGCCCACCTGACAGGGGTGTTCGGCCCGAACAGGCCAAGAGTTTTCACGCCCTGCGCAGCTGCAATGTGCATGGGTCCTGAATCATTGCCGACAAATGCCTTGCATTTCTGCAGTGCACAGAAAAGCTGCCTTACCGTGAAGAACCCGGCGGCATTGTAAACATTTTCCTTCAATTTCATAATTGTCATTATCTCATCCACTAATGCGCGCTCATCGCTGCTGCCAAAAAATATAACCCAGCATCCCTTTTTGCCGTACCTCTCCAGGATGCTGTCAGCCAGCTTGGCATATTTTTCCTTCTGCCATTTCCTTGATGGCGCGGATTCAGCAGAGCCAGGCGCTATTCCGACGACAAATTCCCCGCTTCTTATCCTCCTCTCTTTCATCCACTTGTCCACTTCGCGGGCATCATGCTTGTCAAACTGGACAGGAATAAGCTTTTTCACGGGAATTTCAGCCCCAACTGTCCTGGCAAGGTCCATAAAGGCAAATACAGAATGCTGCTGGTCATTGTAGACAGTTTCTTTGGTGTAGAGCAGGGACCTCAACCCATGGCTATATCCAACTCTCTTCTTTCCTGCTGCAAATGTGAGGATGGCTGAAACATTAAGGTATTCCTCCATATCAATAACCAGGTCGAATTTTCTATAATTCCTTCTCATAAACTCCAAAAGTGAAGAAATGTTAAAGTCAATTTCCACAAGCTTGTCCGCATCAGGATTGCGAAAATACACATCCTTGTTCCGCCTTGTCGCTAGTATGGTTATCTCGGCGCCTGAAAACCGTTTTCTCAATGCCCTCAGCGCAGGCAGGGTTGTGATGGTTTCGCCTATCCCCCATAGCTGGACGACCAGGATTTTCTTGACAGCGGGCCTTTTCATGAACTTTCTCATGATGGCAAACGGGATGTTGGCTATTCCAATGGCAAGGCAAAGCACCCCTCCGACAATCCTGTCCATTAGCTTTATAGTCCCAATCTGCATTAGAATCACCGATTTGGAATGGGCATTATCAAAATTTTGCCATCATGGGCAAATTAATCTCACTTTGATTTTTTTGAGGCATCCTCAATAGCCACTTTTCGGACAACCTCCTCGACTTTTTTCTGGGTTTTTCTCACAACATCATAGACATAAATTACAACTGCGATTATAAACATGAACCCCAGGATTATGAACAGGTCAAGGGTTCTTGTCAGCCTGAGGACTGTTGTTATGGGGTCGAGCCAGTTGGGAAACAGGGACACAAGGCCGAACACAATCCAGAAAAATGTCCAAAAGACATATTCCCTCACGGTGTATTCCTTCCTTTTCTGGTGAAGAAACGTAACATAAAGCATGAACAGCGCGAAAATGCTTCCCAAAATCTGGATTCCGAGTACCATTGTTCATCATCTTTGGGCCAAATTACCAATGCCTTGCCTTACTTGGCAAACCCATTTCCCCTGAGCTTCCAATACAGCAGGTCAAGCACAATCTTGAAGCCGTCAAAAACTGTTGTGCCCTTGTACTTGTCTGAATATATGGTTGCTATCTCCACTTGCTTATATTTAAGCTTATGCCTGCCCACATTTGCCACCATTTCCGATTCCATGCTGTAGTCTGAAACATTCCACCGGATTTTTGAATATGCATACTTTGTAAAGGCACGGTATCCGCAAAGCGAGTCCTTGATCCTGACATTATACAGCATTTCAGTCACCCTATTGATAAGCCAGTTTCCGACCAACAGGATTTTTGGCATGCTCTGGTTGAATTTCCTGGCCCCAATCACGATATCATTCCCTTTCAGCGCCTTGAGAAACAAAGGTATTTCTGCGGGGTCATGCTGGCCGTCTGCATCCAGCACAATCAGTATGTCAGCTCCATGCTCTATTGCATAATCGCATCCTGTTTTCAGGGCAGCGCCTTTGCCAAGGTTGATAATATGCCTCAGGACAAATGCTCCACTGCCCTCTGCCTTTTTCCCTGTCCCGTCAGTTGAGCCGTCATCTACAACAATCACATCCTTGATATGGCTTTTTACTTTTTGCACTACCCTGCCAATATTTTTTTTCTCGTTCCTTGCAGGGATAATGGCATAAATCCGGTGCGGTTTGATATGGAGTTTCATTGTAATCCCGTGTGTATTGTAATGAGACGTCATTATTTAATCCTTTCTACTTAAATCGGCTTTGCCCGAAAACTCGCCTTCCGGCCCGGTTTGGGCATCTGATCAGCATTGCAGCTTCTCATGCATTGCATTTTTCTCCTCTACAACCCCGAAAAATGCTTAATCCCTCCTAAAATGGGCTTCGCAAAATTGATGCCCAAACTCACTTTTCGGGCACAGCCACTGAAATCAGTTATTAGAACTCTCAGTTATGTTTCCGGATTCCTGCGCCCGCCCCGCTGTTTTTGGGGCAAACTCCTGCATGACATTCCTGTCCCGGCCTTCCCAGTCAACTCTCCAGACATAGACCTCTTCGCCAAAAACAGTTCTCTGGTATTCAAACTGGTCGAAGTATTTCAGCCCGTGCCCCCTGAAAAAGAACAGCCTGGTGAACATTGAATCAATTAAAGCCGGATCCATCAGCACGCTTTCATAGCCATCATCTCTTGGGATAATGGCAGCAGAAATTGTGCCCGCATTGTCGATTATTTTTGTATAAACCCCTGTTTGCAGCGCATATGCAATACTTTTTACCTTGAAGCCTGCCTGCGGGGATGCGCTTGCCGTGAAATCAGTGAGATTTACCGTCAGGCCGCCCTGGCACAATAGTGTATTTTGTTCCTGCTCAATGCAGGGCGTTGCAGATGAATAATAAGTGGGCCATTCTGAGATCCAGTCATTTGGCTCAGTAGTCTGGATTTCATAATAATACTGGTCAGCTGTTCCAGCATCCAGCCCGTATTTTTCCTGAAGGGTATTAATTGCAGTCTCGCCTGGCATTGCCTTGACATCATTGTACATTGCGGCTTTTTTGAAATCCCACAGCCCGAAATGGGCCCAAACCTTGCTTTTTCCGACCATGTCCTCGCTTGTTATGAAATAATCTTCAGGAGGCGTGCAGTGGGTGAATTGCAAAACATTTTCCGCCTGGGCGTCATCCAGGCCGTTTTTATCCAATTCAGCCTTTGCTGATTGCCTGTCCATGCCAATAATCTTCTTCATCACCTGCACAGTTTTCAGGTCGTCATTCAGGTAAGAGTTGAGTTCTGCTGTCCCCTTGTAGTTTCCACAGTCCAGCATGCGCAGGATGCCTGCGGCCTCATTTTCATCGCCTGTAACAAGGGTCCTTCCAATCCAATGGACAGGAGTGTAGCTTTGGGATGTCCCGTCAAATGTGACAGGCCGGTTCCCAATGTACTTGAACCAGTGCCCAAAATCCCACCAGGAATTTATTATTGCATTGCCGCCTGCTTTTTGGTCAATCGACTGCAAGGCAGCATACCATGCGTCGTTCATGTCGCTGGTCCTTTGCCTTGCAAGCGTGTAGCCGCTGTTAATCGGCGCAATTATCATGAGCATGAGCAGGGCGAATATAATCGGCTTGCTCCAAAAGCTTGATGTTTTCAGTTCTCCTGCGAGCCATCCCGATATTCTTGTGTACATGACACCTGTGAATATCCCGAATCCAATGGCAAATGCCGGGACAAGAAGCAAAATGAACCTGACGCCTTTGACGCTGGCAAACAATGTCGCCATAAACCATATGATCATTATTATTGCAAACTTGAAATCCACATCATAATCTTTCCTGAATGCCATCACGATTTTTGCAAGGAACGGCAAAATCAGCCCGGCGATAAAATAATAAAGGCTGTTCTTGAACACAAGCGCAATCAGAATCAGCCATACAAGGGATATGACAAAAAACCAAAATTCAGACTTGGTGTCCTGGCTGTCCTTTCTTATGGCAGTGAGCAGGATTCCAAGCACGCTGACCAGGAAAAGGAAATTGCCGCCAAGGCTTGCAATGACCTGCGGCAGGCTTGAGCCGCTCTGCTCGGCAACTGTTGTAAAGACATTTGGCCAGATTGTGTCTCCGGCAACTTCCTTGATGGCCAGGAATCCTGCCGGGCCGGTATAAAAGCTTGAAAATGCATTATAGCTGCTGAAGAGCAATGTGAAAATCAGTGCGCTGGCAAAAAAAATCCCGCCAATTGCAATGATCCAGTATGTTTCTCCTGGGATTGCAAGGGATGCTTTCGTGTTTTTCCGCCTGGCATGGTAATATGATGATGCCATCTGGTAAAGGAATGCAAAAATTACAGTTGCCAGTATGAAATCAAAAATATACCACCAGCCAACCCATCCTTTGCTGTAAAGGCCTGTAAACAAGCCTGCAAGAACCGCCAGCAAAACTCTCTTCAGAGTTGACTCTGCTTCAAAGGCCTCCAAGAAAAGCCAGGTAATCATCAATGGGAAGAATATGTTGAATGAGTCTGTATCGCTTATGCCTGCCATGCTCCTGCTGAGGAATGCCTGGTGGACAGCAAGCAAAAGCGCTGCAAAAAAACCGCCAACATTGCCGGCGAATTTCCTGGCTATGAAAAATGCAGGAATCAGGCTAAGCGCTGCGATGATGACTGGCATGAAAAATACCACCCTCTCAAGGGGGATGTTGCTGAATGCGGATGCTGCCTTGTATGAATACCCCAAAACATATGCATACAGCATGTCCTCTGGCACAAACCTGCCAATTGGGGCCAGCATGTGTGTATCATATGGCCTTCCTTCCCTGAGCTCATCTCCGGGATGCCCATTGTCAACGACATTTCTTGCATGCCTTATCCAGTAATACGGGTCAATTGTTATGAGGTAAGTGAGGCCATTGTCATCCTTGAATTGGGATTTGAGATAGGCAGAGGTTTGCCCAATCTGGGAATCAATCTGTGACTTGGCTGACTGAGAAACCCTGGAGAATTCCTCATTCACCAATGCATTCTTGTTTTGGTCGGGAAGGTTTGGATACTGCGCATCAACTTCCAGCCTGATGTTTGCCTTTATGTTGCCGACAACATTGTCTGTTGCAATCTGGTCGGTCACAGGAAGGCTGTCTGTCTGCAGCCTCAGGTAGCTGCCGGCAATTATGGGGATAAGAATCAGGAGCAAAATTCCATATGTTTTGAAAAAATTCCCTGCCTGCGCTGCTGAGCTTTTCAGCCCCAATGAAAATTCAATTTCATCATCACTATTCTTTTCATCCTGCGGGCCGCCCTTGAGAAAATTCTTGACTTTAGAAAAATCAAAGCTGATCTCCTCATCATCTTTTTCAGCAGCTTTTGTTTTCTTCTCAGAAGGCTTTTTTTCAGGGTGCGCCTTGGCTGGCCTGCCATTTTCAGGCTCGTGTTTAGCAGACGGCTTGGGCGCTGGCTTGTCTGCTTCCGGTTTCTTGCCGCGCTTGAAATATTTTGTTATGGGCGAGAAGTCAAACTCAATGTCTTCATCATTGTCCCTGGATTTTGCCATAGCCCGTTGTGAAAAATAGGTGTTTATAAAGATTGGGGAAATTATGTATTGGTCACCCTATGGATGTCAATCCTATCCGTTAAATGGCGGATGTTCGGAAAGGCAGGGATCAAACTGTCAAAAAACGCCATATCTATTTTGAAACCCGTAGTTGGAAGGGACGGGAGTATATGAACCATTTTTTGCTATGTTTTTTGGTGTAAACAGTCTTTCTAACAGGCTAAAATAGGGAGTGGACAATTTGAAACCCAGTCTCAAGCATAGTCTCTGAAATGAAGATTAGGCAGGTAAAATTATCTCAAAAACATGGGCATAATTTGAAACGAACCCTCTTACGAGCCCTCTAAAATGAACAGTGGTCGTCTTGAATTTCCATCTCTTAATCTTATTTCTTACTCGTATAAGTATAACTTAAGAAAGGTTATTTTGTACATAAATCTTGTCATTTCTTACTTTATGAAGTATATTATTAAGAAACTTTAAATAGTAGTTAAATTTAACTTGGATTATGGGGGAAATAAAGATAGTTGTTGACGGGTACAAGTGCGAGCGTTGCAAACATGAGTGGATACCTCGCTCACGAAAGAAACTTAATCCAATAATCTGCCCTTCTTGCAAAAGCCCATATTGGAATATTCCTAAGAAGAGGAAGAAAACAAAAACAGTATCAAAAGGCTGAAAAATGGTTTTAAGAAAATTAACTAAAGAAGAAGCGAAAGAGGAAGTCAAAAAACTCTATGGCATAACCGATGAAGAAAAGAGGATTATTGAGGATTCGTTGAAATGAAAAGAAGCAAACAAGATAAGCAGTTTTGGATTCAGCTTGACCAGTCTAACAGGGATTTTCTTTCAAATACTGCAACGTTTATGCTAAGTTATGCAATATCTTTAATATCGCTTCTTATTTCTGTCATTGCTATTATTATCGCTATTAACGGAATATCCTCTTATACAATTGGTGTTGTAATCTTTTTTGGAGCGATCATGATAATTGCTGCTTTCTGGTTCTCCAAGAAAGTAAAAAAGACTTTGAAGGATGCAAAGGCATTGAATGAACAGCTTCAGAAAGAACTTACAAAGCTATATCCTGAATATAATAATAAGTTTAGGTGAGTAATCAACTTGACTCAAAAAACACTTGACGGAAAGGATGTTGAAGAACCAAGCATTTGGTCAGATGGTGCTTTCGCCGAAACGTTAGGTCAAGATGATATGAAAGTTAAAATGCGTACTTTTCATATGAAGCATGATGAGGAGATGAATTATAATTGTTCAAAATGCAAAGCTAAAATTTCAGCTCATAACAACGACTGGCATAATAGAATGTGCGATAAGTGTTTTAACAAAGAATTTTTCCCAGAGGATTAAAAAATGGACACAAATAACGCAATTGTGGTTTTTCAGGGAAAGAACATAAGGAGAACTTGGCACAATAATGAATGGTGGTTCTCTGTGTTTGATATAGTTTCAATTCTTACGGATAGTGCTGATCCCAAGCAGTATGTCAAGAAGATGCGAAGCCGTGATCCTGTTCTAAATGCCAACTGGGGTACAATTTGTACCCCCCTTGAACTTCTTGCACCAGATGGCAAGAAAAGAGAGACAAACTGCGTCAATACTGAAGGAGCATTCAGAATCATCCAATCAATACCTTCTCCAAAAGCAGAGCCGTTCAAACTTTGGCTGGCAAGAGTCGGCTATGATAGGGTAAAAGAGATTGAAAATCCAGAATTAGCCCAAAAACGTATGAAAGAGCTTTTCAAATCTAAAGGGTATTCTGAAGAATGGATAGAGAAAAGAGTTAGAGGTATAGCTATACGAGATGAGCTTACTGATGAATGGGATAAGCGAGGATTGCAGACAGAACGAGAATATGCAATTCTAACAGCAGAAATCTCAAAAGCGACATTTGGCATGACTCCAAGTGAATACAAAAGATTTAAAGGACTTCAAAAAGAAAACCTCAGAGATCACATGGATGATATAGAGCTTATTCTTACAATGCTTGGAGAAGCAACCACAACAAGATTTACAAGAGAAAGAGACTCAAACGAATTTCAGCATCTCAAAAAAGACGCTAAAGATGGCGGCGATGTTGCAGGGTCAACAAGAAAAGACATAGAACAAAAACTTGGCAAAAGCGTCGTTTCAAATGACAATTTCTTAGAGAAATCAGAAGAGCAGAAACGACTCACCCATAAAAAGAAAGAAAAATAATCATTTATAAAGAAAACATCCGACAATTAACATCTATGGGTTGAACAATATGGGGAAATTTAAACATCATCCCTTTTCCTGCTGAAAAATTTCAATCCATGCCTCGACAGGCCAGGCTCTGCAAGAAATAATTTCCACAAGAGGCTTATTGGCCTGTCCCTGCTTTCATGTTCGAGCACTTTTTTCACTGATTTCTTTTTCATGCTTCCGATGAGCCGGTTATAGTCCTTGTCTGAGAACTTGTCCAGCAGTTTTCTAAGCTCAAGGTGCAGCCATAATTCCCTGCCCAGCGTTTTCCGCCATTCTTTTTCATAATTCCTGTTTTCAAGAATGCACCCGGCAGCAATCTGGCCAGCTGTCATGCCCTGAATTATCCCTCCTGCTGTCGTGGCTTTAACCTGCGTTGCTGCATCGCCAACCAGCATAACCTTTCCATCCCATGACATTGTCCGCAATTTCGGATTATATATTGGTATCAATCCGCCCTGCTGCTCAACTATCTTTTTTGCTCCCACCCTTTTCATCAAAAGCTGGAACAATGCATGTGGATTTTTCCTGTCTGCCAGGCCAAGCCTGACATGGTTTTCATCTTCCGGCACAGCCCATGCAAACAATCCAGGGCATACACTGCCAAAATAAGTTTTGTAAAGCTCAGGGTCATTTTTCAGCTTGACCAGTGCCTGCGCGCCCACAAAGAATTCCCTCTTGCCATATAGCCCTGCCGATTTTGCCACCTGGCTTGACGGCCCGTCACAGCCAATAACACGCTCAGCATTGTATTCAACTATCTTTCCCCCTGTCCTAAGCCTGATTTTTCCCAATCCTGGGCTGTAATCCAGGAATCTGTGGGAAGTCAGGACCTTTGCACCCGCATCCCGGGCCATGCCTGCAAGATACTGGTCAAACCTTGTCCTGTGGTAGATATGCTCTTTTTTCTTAAGCTTCAGCTCAACACTGGTGTTGTCAGGCGCAATTGCCTCAATCCTGCTGATTTCATTGGCAAAATACTCCTTTTTCGGGGGCAAAATCTCAGTTATTGTGCTTGTAAGAACGCCTGTGCACTGTACAGGGCTTCCAATTACCTCATGGTCTTCAAAAAGCGTCACTTCTTTTCCAGCCTTGGCAAGATTGTAGGCTGTCCATGATCCAACAGGCCCCGCACCTATAATTGCAATCATATATGATTCAGCTCTCTGATTTCGCCACTCTCCCTGCTTTAAAACCCTTTGTGTAAGTGCTTTCCATACACCATAAAATTAGTAACTACTATCCAATGCTAAATAATCCAAAGCTTTATAAATGATGTGGATTTACATACGGGGCATAACTCGCACTCAATGGGTTGCCAGGGGGCGAAAAAATGAACACAAACAGGCTCGCTTTATCATTTTTCATGGTTTTGCTTGGAATATCCATATTCGCAGCTACAGCAGCTGCTGATTCTATAAGAATTGATAGGGTTTATCTTAACGGGCTCAAGCTTTCTGAAGGGGGCACCACAAGAATCTCAAATTTTATGGAAGGGAACAGCATTGTGCTGAATGTCCATGTGGACTCAATAGACTCCCTCTCATCTGTCAAGATTGAGGCCCAGCTTACAGGCGACAGCGGTAAAACTTCAATTGACAGGACCAACTCATTTTCCATGAAGGCCAATGTCACATCCATTAAGACACTTTACCTTACCCTGCCGGACAGCCCGGACAATGAGAAATACAGGCTGACTGTATTTGCGCAGGACTCAAGCAAGGGCTCAGACCAGGCAGAATTTACAGTCCAGATAGAATCGCCCAGCAAGGACGTTGAGATCAGGCAGATTCTTGTCAATCTTGAGAATAATGAAGTCCAGGCCGGCCGGACCGTGCCAGTCTCAGTCAGGGTCAAGAACTCAGGGGACCGGGCAGAGGAAGACATAAAGGTCATGGTTTCAATTCCAGCACTCGGGATTACTGCTTCAGACTTTATAGAAAGGCTGGATGCTGATGAAACAACCACAACAAGGCAAATGAGCCTAAGGCTTCCAAGGTGCGTAGCGCCCGGATTCTATGAAATCGAGGCAGTTGCCAATTTCGACAATTTTGACTACTCCGAAACAAAGTCAGAGTCTTTCAGGATAACTGAAAACCCTGCATGCAATCCGGCATACAATCCGTTCATTGGCTATGATGGGAACCAGGTTAATGGCGGCGCAAGCTATCCATCTGACAATTATCCCTCCAGCAATTATCCATCAAATAATTATCCTTCCACTAACTACCCAACTGGCTCAACTGGCCAAAGCGCCAGCGTGACAATCTCTGTTCCTCCGTCAGGGGATGCAACAGCAGGCGCAGGAGGGGCAGTTTATCCAATCACCATCTCAAATCCATCTGCAACTGCAGAAACATTTAGCTTTACAGTGGATGGAATTGGCTGGGGATCATACTCATTTGAGCCAACCAACATAATTACAATCGGCGCCAAGGGAACAGGCACAACCTATCTGTATGTGGCAGCTGACAGGGCTGCTGCTCCTGGAAATTACAATTTTGCCCTGATGCTGACAAACAGGGGCTCAACAAGCTCAATACCACTTGAAGCCAACATAATCGCAGGCCAATTGCCAGCAGGGACAGGCTCAACAGGAACACCAGCAACAGGAACAACAGGGGCCGCAGGCAGTTCAGGCAGCGCAATTGTGGATATTATGAAAAAAGTGCTTGAGATATCGCTGATTGTGCTGGTCGTGCTATTAGTGGTCACTGGCGTATACATTGCCTACAGGAAAATAAAGCATTCAGAAGACAGCGCAGAGAGCGCATCCGGCATCAAGGAGAAGCAGGCAGCGCCGGAAAACAAGCCAGTTTATTATTGATTTTGCACGCATTCATTTATGGATTTTATTTTGTTATCGTACATTGTTATCATATGCATTTCATATGCATTCGATTGTCAAGTCATAAATCATATAAGGAGATGCCATACAAATTTCAAGTTAATCCGGAGGGGGATGTCAGTGTCAGCAAGAACAGGAACGAAATCAAGTCAAGCTGGTCCACTCCGCATTCTATGTCTGGCCATTATATCTTTTTTCCTGATTTCTGCAGCAATATCATTAACATCAGGCCCCGCGTACGCAGCCAGTGATTTTCAGGCAGTTGCACCTCAGGCAAGTATTCAGGCGTGCACATGCGTCTCAGCCAAGGCCCAGATATCAATCTATAACACTGGCAATTCTGCAGGAATATTCCAGCTCTATGCAACCGGTGACAATGCAGCGTGGTCAACCCTGGTTCCGGGCGTTGTCAGGCTTGATCCGGGCAAATCAGCCACAATCAGCCATTACATAAATCCGCCATGCGGCCAGACCGGAACATACAATCTGGGCATTGTTATCCAGTCAGATTCCGGAGTCTCCAAACAAATAACGCAGAATGTCGTGCTCTCAAACTGCCAGAATCTCCAGGTATTGATTCTCAACTCATCCCAGGGTTCCTGCTCATGCACTGAGAGGAAATTCAATTTTATAGTCAAGAATTCAGGGCAGTATGTTGAGGCCTATGATGCGCGAATAATGCCTTCCAGCGATTCGCTGGCAGGCACGGCACTTGTTGATCCACAGGAAATCGTGCTAAACCCGGGCGAGGCAAAACTGGTTTCAGCCATTGTCAAGCCAGGCTGCTTCCAGTACGGGGAACTGGGCTACACTTTTGAGGTCCTTGCCAGGACGAGCAAGTATCTTGCGAAGGCGCCGATAAAATATGTCTCCAGCGAATGTTTTGACTATGAGCTAAATGGACCCACAGGGCAACCACTTTCATGCTTAAGAGTGGAATCCAGCATTCCGGTGGGCATCAGGAACATTGGCGAAGAATACAATTCATTTACAGCATGGCTCGCATTGCCTGAAGGCTCCGAGGATGGAATCCTCGGCTGGACTCACTTGGAGCATTATGATTTGTCCCTTGAACCGGGAGCCTCTGGCCAGTTCACAGTAAAAATTTTGCCGCCTGCAGATGCCGGCCAGGGCCTGCATGAGCTTTCTTTCCAGGCCCAGTCAGACAAGGGCCAGGTTTTAAAATCACAAAATCTGCTATTGAATGTCACAGAGTGCATGGGCGCCAAAATCAGCTTGTTTGCTGAAAAGCAGACTGTCTGCTGTGGGGTGAACAGCTTTGATTTTAACCTGCAAAATACAGGAACCCTTGATTCAGCAATAATACTTTCTGTGGACAGCTATGCATGGGCAGAGCCGAGGAAGATGAAATATTTCCTGGAGCCTGGCCAGGCTGAAGCCGGGCAGCTTGTAATCGATGTGCCCTGCTTTGAAAATTCCTATGACCTCACGCTCAACGCAAAAACTGAGGGGCATGAAAGCATAGCAGACTCCGGCACCATCCGGCTGGATGTCAAAACCCCGGGCCAGTGCTTTGAGCTGCAGCCGGAATTGGAAAAAGTTAAAATTGAATATTCCAATTATTCCATTATTAATTTTACTGTTGCTAACATTGGCCTGAAGCCGTCGAGGTACAGGGTCAGCCTTGTTGATGTGCCATACTGGGTCAGGCTTAACACCACCACAATCTCAGTCAATGATTCTGATATCGCAACATTTGTCCTGGAAGCATCCATAAATGAAAGCGTGCATCCGGACAAATACAGGCTCGACATACGGTTTGATTCCACGAGCAGCAATGCAACTTATGTCCTTCCATTCTATATCACCGTAAAAAGAAAATACACTATTTTCCACGACGCTATAGTCTGGGCAGGCCAGTTTGTCCGCCAATATTCGGATTATTTTGTCATAATAGCAGCATTGATTGTAATCCTATGGGTGCTGAACAAGGCCTATTCGAGCTACAGGCAGAAAAAATTGGCGAAAATTATTCTTGAAAGCCAGGCCCAGCACATGCAGCAGCTTAGGCTTAGCCAGATGACCGCCCTTCAGAGGCGCAGGGAGCGAAAGCGCCTAAAGCTGGAAGCAAAGCAGGAGCGGCTTGCCGGAACTGAATCCAGAAAGCGCATGCTGCAATACATCCAGGTTGCAGGCATTATGCTTGTGATAGCAGTTTCCCTTCTTTTGTTTTTCACAAAATACAAGGAAACACAGCCCGAGAAATTCCAAAACCAGACATTTGTCCAGGACATATTTGTCGTGGTCTCTGACCTGAAAGACTATGCCATAAAGCCTTTCATGCCTTTGGCTGCAAATGAAACAGAAACACCGTCAAGCGAACCAAGCCTTGAGGGCAAGGACCGGCCTGTCCTTGCAATAAACCGAACGCTCGAAATCAACATTTCCAAAGGCACGCCTCAAAATGACACATCTCCATCTCCAAAGGGCACATCTGAAAAAAATATATCTGAAGGCTTCGTGGATTCAGTAAGCTCCAATGCCCCAGCTGCTGCAAACATCACTATTGCAGAGCCTGAACCAATTGTGGAAAAGGACGAATCATTCACTTACCAGGTTATTTATATCGGGGAACAAAAGGAAATTGACCTTTCGCAATATTTTGTTGACCCTGACAGCGGGGACAGGCTGCAATTCACTTTTTCTTCTTCATCAGGGCTTGATGTCAGGATGCAGGATAGCATTGTAGCCATCAGCGCATCTGCGACTGCCAGGCCCGGCTATGAAACAATTTTCTTCACAGCAACAGACTCAGAGGGCTTGTCTGTCACAAGCCCGGAAATAACAGTGGTTGTCCGGCCCGCAAGAGGCAGCGTACCGGCTGAAAGGCGTGCAGATGCAACGAACAGCCAGGATATGGATGCATCCATCCGTCCCATACAAAACGAATCATCAGATGAAAAGGCATCTCCAGATTTTGTGTCTACTCTTTCAGGGCAGGAAGGCTATCTGAAACAGCGCTTTGCCCAGGAAAGCAAGAGGCAATTCTCATTGCTGCTTGTCGCCCTGGCGATTATTGCATTAATTATCGCAATCCTGCACACTTCCTCTGGCGAAGGGAAAAAAGCAAGGGCTTCTGGGAAGAAATGATTGCCTGGATTTTTCAGCAGCCAATTTTGCGGATAAGTTTATGGGAAGAACCAGTTTGCAAGAAGACAGTTTAATCAGTTTATAAGAAAACAGTTCTTAAAAATAAAGTGGGGACGCTGCGATTTGAACGCAGAACATCTGGTATCACCATCATGTCATAATCATCGGCTTTCGCCTCATCGCTCCATGAACTGGAGCCAGGTATGATGCCAGGTTTCACCACGTCCCCATTCTTCCCTTGGCCGCCTTGGCGCCTTTGCTTTTTCTTGCCGTGCCTTTTCTTGCCGGATGGCCAGTCGCCATTCACGAGATTAGAGAAATCTGCCCCATTTAAATCTTTTGAATATTGCAACAACAATATTTTTATAGATTTTCGACTGGATATTGAATATGAAGGCGCATAACTGGTTCATCCTGGGGCTTTGCATCCTTGCCGCAACCTTTTTCCACGCATTGTCCTCTCAATCATTTCAGGTTCTCCATTATGTTTTCATCGCGCTTGGGACTTTTTTTATTGTCGGGGCATTCATTTCAGGCGGCGGAAGCATCAAGACAGGGGACGAAGCCCGGGACCCCAAGGAAATTGGAAGCAAAAGCATTTTCAAGATAAAGACCCTGGCCTATGTCCTGCTTATCTGCATTGCCGGCGCGATGTACTTTTTTTTTGACCGCTTTATTATTGCATGGGCACAGACTGTGCCCTGGCTTTGGGCAGTGATCCAGCATTTTTCAGAGCAAATGCAGGGCCATACTTTGCTCGGGCTTTTCTACGTTGCATTTATCGGGTCGATTTTCTTTACTCCCCTGCCGGTTGAAGTTGCGGTTGTTTACTACCTTGCCATAGGATACCCCATCCCCATGCTGCTGCTAATCCTGCTGTTGGGCGCTGTTTTAGGCGAAATTCTTAACTATTCTTTTGGCTTTGCGCTCGGCGGGCCAATTCTAAGATATTTTGTCGGCGAGAAATTCGGGATGTGGCAAAGGCGCATTGAAAAATTCGGGGGATTGGTGATTTTTCTGGTGAGTTTCCTGCCTCTTCCCCTTGGGCTAGTGGCAGTCTTGCTCGGCGGCTTGAAATACCCGATAAAGCGATTTCTTTTCTGGATGGGGCTTGGCCGCCTGTTTAGGTACTCAACTGTCATAGTTCTGCAGATTTATTTTTCAGCCCACATGCCTGCATGGCTTGGCAGCCTTACGGGCTAGAAAGACATCCTGTCCCCGATTTTGGTCCTGGATTTGCCTGCAAGGCCAGCTGCAACCTCTGCAACAAACTTTGCCTTTTTCCCGGATGAGTAGGCTGTGAACGGCCGAAAATTATTTTTCAGGTCAACAACCCTCTTATTCTTGTCCATGAAAATTACATCAATCGCATAAAATACGAAAAACATGTGGAGGGAAACCTGCCTTTCCCCGCCAAACTCAAAAATCAGCGCTGATTTTTCATTTTTGCAGGTGAACATTAGCCCCCTTGCCTGGCACCACCTTGATTTGCATACTGTGACTTCATCTGCAACAGCCCGTTTGGTTGTGATATTCTCAAGCATGGGGATTGTATTTGGGAAAAGGTTTAAATATCTAATGCATCTTTGTCCTGCCATAAACTGATCCGTAAACTAATCCGATTGATGGCTTAGTGATTGTGTTGGGCACGTCAAAAGGGGTGCATTGTGAAAAATAAAGCAATTCTGCCGACAGCAGCAATCCTGATAGCATTGTTATTGGCATACCTTGCCATGTCAGACAGTGTCACATCCCCTTCAGTTTCTGGTGCCAACATTTCAGGCACCTACACATTTAACTGCACAATTGACAGCATAAACAATGCCACAAATGTAAGCTTCTACATGGTCAATTCCACTAATACAATGCCCTTGGGCGTAGACTACAATACAAGCCATTCTGAAGGCTCGCAGAATTTTTACAACATTACTTACAATACCAACACGCTTGGGTCAGGCTCTTATACATTGTACTGCAATGCATCAAATGCTTCGCTTGCCACTGCTTCTGTTTCCAGGCCTGTCACAGTTGACTATAATGCACCATCTGTCACAATCAATCTTCCAACAGCAAAACTGTACAACACAAGCACCCTAATCTTGAATGTCAGTGCATCGGACCTGGGCACCGGCGCGTATACAGTAACATACAGGTACAGGAACCTATCAAACGACATACTTAGCTCATTTGCAGGCATGACCAAGGACTCGTCCAACTACTGGATACTTGACTTTACATCAATTGCCTCAACACTGGATGACGGAAATTACAGCTTTGATTTCAATGCCACAGACTTTGTGGCATTGTCAGGCAACAGTTCAGTCTGGGGCATTGCCTTTGACAGGTCTATACCAAATGTTGATTATTCAAGCGCTTCATCTTCTGATGGCGCTAACCAGACATCTGCAGCGTTCAATGTGAATGTCACTGCCAATGACAGCAGCTCAATTGCCACTGTCACGCTCATCCTTGACGGCCTCTCCAATGCTTCCTTATCTGGCACAGGCGGGGTGTACAGTGTGAGAAAAACCCTGGCAACAGAGGGCACTTACACTTATTACGTCAGGGTAAATGACTCAGCAGGCAATGTCAATGTCACCGGCGCCAGGACAATAAGCTATGACAACACTGCGCCTGTCATCAATATCTCAAATCCTGCAAATGCAAGCACTGTGGCAAACAGCTACTTCAATGTTTCTGTGAATGTCACTGAACTACTTCCCAATTCAACTTTCTGCTCTTACAATGTCACAAATGCCGATACTGGCGCAACAGTGAGGGTCGGGTCGCTTGATGCCGCAGGTTATGCAAGCCTTTCAGGCACAAGCAGGTTTTTCACAATAACACCTGCCTTCACCCAGCTTACCGACGGCAACCACACAATCAATGTTACCTGCAAGGACATGCTCGGCAAGCAGGCATCTGCCAAGAACTATGTGACAGTCGCAGATACAACAGGCCCAGTCATATCAAATGTCGATTCCAGCTCAACCTCAACTTCAGGCACAATTTCCTGGACAACAGATGAGGATTCCACTTCAGAAGTAATCTGCGGGACAGTAACCAATCCAACTGCATCCTGCAAAAGCAGCGCAACCTATACCGACACACATAGCTTAACAGTCTCAGACCTGGACAGCGGAACAAAATATTATTATCTTGTCAAAAGCTGCGACTTGGCGGGAACATGCACTACATCAAGTCCAGCCGGGAATTTTACAACAGCTTCCATTGGCAGCAGTTCATCGAGCAGCTCAAGCAGCAGCTCAGGCGGCGGAGGCGGCGACACAACTGAAGCCTCATCTGTAACGCAAGTCTGGGATTCTGTTCCTCCGGGAGTGCTTATATCAAAGGCAATATCCAACACAAACATACCTGTTACAAAAGTGAGCTTCACCCTTGCCACATCTGCCTCAAATGCCGAGCTCAAGATTACCGGGCTCACTTCGAGGCCCGGCAGCGCAACAGAGCCGGAAACAACAGCATACAAATATTTTGAAATCACCAAGACAAACATTCCCGATGTTTCTCTTGCCACAATTGAAATTGAGTTCACTGTAACCAGGAAATGGATTACAGACAATAATATAGATGAAGCAAAAATTGCCTTGCTCAGGTGGGTCAACAGCGCATGGGCAAAGCTTGAGACAAAGGCTGTCAAATCCACAAGCACGGAAGTGACATTTAGCGCAAAGTCGCCTGGTTTCAGCTATTTTGCAATTTCTGGCGAGGCAGCAGCCACAACCGAAGATCTGCACGCGGATGCAGCTGCAGAAACCGATGATACGGCGCAAAATGCAAGCCAGGAAGATATCTATGAAACCTTGGGTGATGCACCTGCAGGAGATACAGCCACCGGAACAGGCCAGGAAGAAACAGCAGGTTCCGGCCAGGAGACAACAGATGGCTCAGCGTCTGGGAGTTCCAGGAAGGCGCTCACCTGGATTATTATTATTGCAGTGATTTTGGTTATTGCAGCAGCTCTTATATATTTTGTCTATGGCCGGCGGGGCAGCGGCGGATTTGGCCTTCAAATGGGCAAGGAATCAGAATCTCAATCCGCACATTCATTTTCATCTGATTCATCTGAACGTGACCATAAGGATGCTGGCAACAAAGAGCCACCAGAACAGGAAAGGAAGTCCTATATCTAAAAATCCTATCTAACAATGCACTCTGAACAATGCACCCTGCCAATATAGAATATATCCTGAAATATTCTTTTAATACCCTTATGCTGAAAATTTTGCTGTTAACTAACCTTGAGGTGTAACAAAACCTTTATATATATGCCAAGTCTAAGACAGTGAATTGATGTGGGGGAAGGCAAATTTGCTGAACAAAAGAGGAGCATTTAGGAAAAATAAAGCAGCCATCTTGGCTCTCGGGTCAACAGTCTTTCTAATTTTTATATACACTGTATTATCTGCAAATACTTTTAACAACCCTACACCCTCCGACGGCGCAAACATAACAGGAACGGTGGTGCTGAATTGCACTTTTGACACTTCACCATTAAACATAACAAACACATCCTTCATCTACCAAAACAGCAGCGATATAGCGATGATTACAAATTTTTCTAATGACTCAGGCTGGATTGATGGGAATTTCACATACAGCTGGGATACATCCACAATTGCTGATGGGCTTTACACCCTGATTTGCAATGCAACCAATTCAACGCCAGACCATGCAGCACTTTCTCTGACAAATGTCAGGGTGGACAATAATGCGCCAACCTTATCTTCCCTGGTTGCCCATGGCAAGGGCAACAACACTTTCCTAAACGGGAGCAGTTCCATTCTTAATGTCACTGCAACCGACGGCTCAGGCTCAAGTGTCACAAGCATTCTCTTCAATGTATCGTTTAACGGCGTCACCAACTTAAGCTACACTGGCGTTATCGCTACTGACCTGACAACATGGGGAAGCCTGACTTTCGATGCCTCCAACTTGACGGACAATGCTTACAATCTCACAGCCATTGCAACTGACCATGTTGGGCTGGCAACAACATCGGGCTACATCACTTTCACAATTGATACCGTGACGCCGCAAATTTCTTACAACGCAAATGGAAATATTGCCGACAATACAAACCAGACATCAGCCACTCTCACTGTCAATGTGAGCATAACAGATTCAGGCTCAGCAGTGAACACAACTGTGCTGTGGCTTGACGGTTCGGCAAATGCTGCAACCTTTGAGCAGCTCGGAAATGACTACAATACAACAGTAGTTTTATCAGAAGGAAGGCACACTTATTTTGTAAGGGTAAACGACACTGCCGGCAATTATAATATTACCTCAACAAGAACAGTAACATACGACAACACCGCCCCTTCCTTAACCTAT
Source organism: Candidatus Woesearchaeota archaeon (assembly GCA_018303405.1). Lineage (NCBI taxonomy): Archaea > Nanobdellati > Candidatus Woesearchaeota > Candidatus Woesearchaeota archaeon. Next base: position 123,284 of record JAGVYD010000010.1, read on the forward strand.
GCAGCACAGGCAATAGCCAACGGCGCCAACCAGTCCACAAGCACTGTAACCTTTGCCTTCAACGTC